>JAEMRJ010000092.1 GCA_016463365.1 Thermoleophilaceae bacterium
GTCGTTGAGATCTTCGTCAAGGAAGGCGCCAAGGCGCGCTACACGACCGTTCAGAACTGGTCCAAGGACGTCTACAACCTCAACACCAAGCGTGCGATCGTCGAAGCCGAGGGCACGGTTGAATGGGTCGGTGGCTCGATGGGCGCCAAGTACGTGATGCTCTACCCGGGCAGCTACCTGGTGGGCGAGCACGCTCGCGCAGACCACCTCAACGTCGGCGTCGCCGGCGCAGGCGTCTGGAAGGACACCGGCGCGAAGGTCGTCCACAACGCCCCCAACACCACTTCAAACATCCTCGCCAAGTCAATCTCCAAGGACGGCGGCATCATGGGTTATCGCGGCCTGGTGCGCATGGGCAAGAACTCCCAGGGCAGCAAGTCGCGCGTCCAGTGCGACGGCCTGATGATGGACGACCTCTCCCGCTCAGACACCTGGCCTGACATCCAGATCCAGAACCCGTACGTCACGGTCGCCCACGAGGCAGTCGTCGGAAAGATCTCCGACGAGCAGCTCTTCTACCTGCGCTCGCGCGGACTCACTGAAGACGAGGCCGCCGGAATGATCGTCAACGGCTTCATCGAGCCGGTCACCAAGGAGCTCCCGATGGAATACGCGGTCGAGCTCAACCGGTTGATCCAGCTCGAGATGGAAGGGTCGGTCGGCTAGATCGACCGGATGCGCCACGGAGGGCGCGAGCGCATGTCTACCACCCCCAGTCAGGCAGACCTCGACAAGAACGAGATCTTCGCCGCAACCATGCGCGAAACGCGCGAGACGCTCGACCGTTGGGGCGACGAGAAGACCCGGGTGATCGGCGGCTGGATGATCAAGTCGCTGGTCATCGCACTGACGATGCTGCTTGCGGTCTACATCGTCTCGTTGCTTGCCGAGGGAACGGAAACCTACGCGTTGCCCAACATTCTCGGGAAACCGCACGCAGCGGACGTGATCATCGTCTTTTTCCGCAACATGCTTGTACTTGCGCTGCACGGATTTGTCTGCCTTGCCGGATTCATGGCGATGCGCGCGCTGCCCGAACAGACCAAGTACAAGAGCGGCGTGAACCGTTGGGTCCACGAGCACGCCGGGCCGGCAGCGATGGTTTTCGTTTCGGCCGCGACGATTTTTTCGATGACCACGCAGGTCTGGATACTCGGGCATCAGGTCGCCGACCTCTCCTACACGCTCGGCGTGGCGCAGAGCACGCTGATGCTCACGGTTCTCCCACATGCGGTGCTCGAGCTGACCGCGGTGTTCCTGCCGCTGGCCGCGTTCATCACAGCCAGTCGCGCAAAGCTCTGGGATGAGCTGCTCGCCGCAACAATCGTCACTGTCTCGGTGGCCATCCCGATGATCATTGTCGCCGCGATCCTCGAGGCCTATCTCTGGCCCGAGACACTTCAGCGCGTGATCTTCTAGCGCGCAGTAATCTGCTTCGCCGTGCGCGTCACAGACCAGGAAATAATCGTTCCGGACCTCCCGGAAGGCGCGACGTGGGTCAACTTCGAGCCGGAGTCGATCGACGACCTGCTGCGCGTCGGCCCTGTGCTGATCGAATTCTGGGACTTCGCGCGGATCAACTCGCTGCGCACGCTGCCATACATGGACGAATGGAGCAGGCGCTACGCATCGGCCGGCGCGACGGTGCTGGGCGTGCATTCCTCGGGCTTCTCGTTCGGCAAGGACGAGGCAACGGTGCGCGCGGCAGTCAAGCGCCTGGGCATCACCCACCCGATCCTGCTCGACCCCGAGTTCGAGCTCTGGCAGGCCTTTGACAACCGCGGCTGGCCCGCGCGATACCTGTTCGGCCGCCACGGAATGCTCAAGTACTTCCACTACGGCGAGGGCGATTACGACGAGTGCGAGCTGACGATCCAGGAGGTGCTGCGCGAACTGGATCCCGAGATCGAGCTCGAGCCGATCATGCAGCCGCTGCGCCCCGAGGACGCCCCCGGCGCCCAGCTCCGTGCTCAGACCGCCGACCTCCAGCTCCCTGACGGCGCCGACCGTCTGAAAGTCAAAGGCACCTGGGGCAGCGCCGCGGACTACATCCAGTCCGAGAAGGCCGGCAACAAGGTCAGCGTCAAATGCGACGCGGGCTCAGCGTGGGCAGTGCTCTCTGGCGAGGGCGTCGATCACCCCGGCCTGCACGAAGTGCCGATCGAAGATGGTCGCGCGACGGTGGAGGCCAGCGGGCCGGGACTGCGCGTCCACGGTTTTCAGTTCACTCCGAAGCCGCCGAGCGCGTAAACAGCGCAATTCGCGCCGCGACGTCGCTGCGAACATCTGGCGTCGCCTCCCCGAGAAGACCCACCAGGCGTTCCTGGCTGATCGTCCGGAGCTGGTAGGGCTCGACGTAGCCGACGCGAACGCCCTCGTCGCGTGGCAGCTCGATTCGCACGCCTGCGTCTCTTGGCGTGGTCGTGATCGGGCAGACGATTGAAAGCCCTGCAGGCGCGCGATTGATCTGATCGACTGAGACGATCAGGACTGGACGCGTCTTCGCCTGCTCCGATCCCTGGGCCGGATCCAGGCGCGCCCACCACACCTCGCCCTGGGTCACCGTGCGGGCCATGCCTGCCAGTTACCAGTCAGAGAAATCGTCGGCTGGATTCAGGCCGTCAGCTGCAACCGCATCCAGCGCCCTGGTATCTGCCGCGATCGCCTTTGCATCTGCGACAAGCGACGTGGCAAGCGCAGCGAGCAAGCTCGACTCATGAGCTTCGGCCACAAGCTGATCCAGGGTGTCGATCGCGGTTGAACCCCGCGATACCGCCAGCTCCTTCAACGCGTCACGCGTTTCGGCGCGCGCGCGAATCATCACCGTATGACTGTGCATACTGCCAAGTATACAGATAACGTATACAGAAAACTTATAGAGATCAGGAAGCCACCGGCAGTGCGCCGGTGTCAAGCGCCACGCGGATCTCTTTGGGGAGCATGAAGCGCATGTTCTCCTGAATCACCTCAAGCTCTGAGATGTCCGTGGTGCCGCGCTCGCGAAAGACCTGCACGAGGTTCTGTACGAGCTCATCGGGCGCGCTGGCGCCCGAGGTGATCCCGACGATCGGCTTGCCCTCCAGCCACTCGTCCTGGACCTCTGTGGCGTTGTCGATCAGATAGGCGTCGGTGCCCAGGTCGCGGGTCACGTCGACCAGGCGGTTCGAGTTTGAGGAGTTTTTCGACCCGATCACCAGCACCACGTCGCACTCAGCGGCGAGCTCTTTGACAGAGGCCTGCCGGTTGGTGGTGGCGTAACAGATGTCATCGGTGCGGGGACCGACGATCGACGGAAACTTCGCTTTGAGCGCCACGATGATCTCGCGGGTCTCGTCGACCGAAAGCGTGGTCTGTGAGATGAAGGCGAGCATCTCGGGATCCGGAACCTCGAGCGACGCGACGTCTTCGATCGTCTCCACGAGGATCATCGCGTCCGGCGCCTCGCCCATCGTGCCCTCGACCTCTTCGTGACCGGCGTGGCCGATCAGGATGATCTTGTAGCCGTCGGCGGCGAACTTCTTGGCTTCGACGTGAACTTTTGTGACAAGTGGGCAGGTTGCGTCGATCGTCTTGAGCTTGCGGTCGGCTGCCTCGGCGTGCACTGCAGGTGAAACGCCGTGCGCACTGAAGACGACCGTCTCGCCCTCGGGCACCTCTGCTGCACTGTCGACGAAGATCGCCCCGCGAGCCTTCAGCGTCTCGACGACGTGCTTGTTGTGCACGATCTCTTTGCGCACGTAGACCGGCGGGCCGAAGACGTCGAGCGCGTGCTCGACCGATTCAACGGCGCGGTCGACGCCCGCGCAGTAGCCGCGCGGCGATGCAAGCAGGACCTTTTTCGGGACCGGAGTCACGCGTCTGATTGTACGTGGACCCGCCGATCCGGTGACCGAAACCATTCGTGTGTGCGACTGCTCACCGTGTTCGTGACAAAATTCCGTAGAATTGGTGAACGAGGGACGCGAGCCGTGCGCGCGAAGCTTGGGGAAGTGCTTGATCCGCCGGCTGGCCGTTTCGGCCGGTGCGCATCCGACAACCGTGAAACAACTTCAAGAGGCCAGATGACTCAACGAGAACTAGCCCGCCTTAGCGCCACAGATGCTTCCTTCCTGGTCCAGGAACGACACGGTGCGCACATGCACATCGGCGGCCTGATGGTCTTCGAGGGGCCGATGCCTGACATCGATGTCCTGAAGGCGCACATCCGCTCCCGACTGCACCTGGTTCCTCGCTATCGCCAGCGCCTTGTGTGGGCGCCGCTCGAAGCCGGCCGCCCGTTCTGGGCCGACGACCCGGAGTTCAATCTCTCCTACCACGTACGCGACGCCGCGCTACCCGCACCCGGCAACGACGAGCAGCTCGAGCTGATGTGCGCCCGCATCTTCAGTCAGCGCCTCGACCGCCACAAGCCGCTCTGGGAGATGTGGCTGATCGACGGCCTCGCCGGCGGTCGCTTCGGAATGATCCTCAAGACCCACCACTCTGTGATCGACGGCATCGCAGGTGTCGACGTCGGCACCGTGCTGCTCGGCCTGGAGCCGAACACAGACATCGACGACCCTCAGCCCTGGCGCCCGGGACCGTTCCCGACCGGCGGAGAGCTCGTCGAGATCGGCATGCGCGACGCCTCGAAGGCACCGGGCAGGGTGGCCCGCCGCGCAGTCAACCTGATCCGCGGCGAAGGCGAAGCACGCGCGGAACTGGGCGAATTCGTCAACGGCGCGACCAAGGCGATCACCGAGACGATGGACGCCGCGCCGCGCACGCCGCTGAACGGCCCGATCACCCAGCACCGTCGCTTCAAGATCGTCCGCAACTCGCTCGACGACTTCAAAGAGATCAAGACTCTGCTGGACACGACGCTCAACGACGTCGTGCTCACGGTCACGTCCGACGCTCTCGGACGCTGGCTGCGCTCGCGCCACTACCCGACAGACGGCCTGAAGCTTCGTGCGCTGGTGCCGGTGTCCACGCGCCCAAAGGTGAAGCGCGGTCAGCCGGCCAGCACCGGCAATGAACTGCTCGCGATGCGTGGGTCGCTTCCGGTCGAGGAAATGGAGACGCTCAAGCGCCTCGACTACATCAAGAATTCAATGGACGGACTCAAGCGCAACAATCAGGCGGTCGCCGCAGACGCGCTGACCGCCGTGCAGAACTTCGCACCGCCAACGGTGCTTGCCCAGGCCAGTCGCATCAATTTCTCCACCAGGCTCTTCAACCTGCTTGTCACCAACGTGCCCGGCCCGCAGATGCCGCTGTACCTGCTGGACCGACCGATGGTCGACGCCTTCCCGATCCCGTTCCTGGCCGAAAACCACACGGTGGCAGTCGCAGTGATGAGCTACCACGGAAGGATCAACTTCGGCATCCTGGCCGACTACGACGCCGTGCCTGACATACAGGTGATCGCCGACGGCCTCTCCGACGCGCGCGACGACCTGCTGGACGCTTCCGCGCAGGTCAAGAACAAGGTTCGTGAGGTCATGCGCAGCGGCACGGACGTGTCGGCGCTGGCTGACGTTGCGGACGGCGCGGCGAAGACCGCCTCGCGCAAGAAGGCAAAGAAGCGCAGCGCGACCAGCACAAACGGTCACAAGGCAGCGCCGGCGCGCAAGTCAGCGCCGGCGCCCAAGAAGGCCTAGCTGCAGGCGTCGTTGTTCATGGGCTCGTCGAAGCTGAGCTTCGGCGTGCCCGTCATCTTGCGTGTCTCGACGACGTGAACCGGGTTGTTGGTTCCGGTGCTCTTACAGCCCTTGCCCTTGTTGACCACGATGGCGCGAACGAGGATCTTGTTGCCATCCTGGCCCACCTGAAGGATCTGCATGTTCGTACCGCCGGGAACCTTCGGCATCTGGACCACCACGAGCTGACGAGTCTTGAAGTCGATCGGCGCGATTGCCTCGGTGCCCGAGTTCTTTGACTGCAGCTTCTTTTTGTAGGAGTCGAGTTCCTTGTCGGAGTTGATCACGGCGACGGTCGACTTGTCGACCTTCCAGCCAGACTCTTCTGATAGGGCGATCTGAACGGGTGGCGGCTCTGCGCCGTACGCCTTCTTCTCGTTCTCGACGTCCTGCGGGTTGCGCTGCTTGCCGGCTTCGACAGCCGCGCCGCCAGCAGCCGATCCCTTGGCGTCGGCAGGTGCGCCGGGGCCGGTCTCGCTGCCCGTGGGCTGGTCGTCGCCGCACCCGGAAATCACCAGGCACATCGCCAAAATCGTCGCTGCCGACAGAACGGCACGCACGTACGAATTGCTTCGCATAAGAATCCTTACCCCCACAGAAAAGTTCGAGTTGATCGCCCGCCGCATATTCCCCCGCGGCTGCGTGACGATTCTAGTGCGGCGCGAAGCAATTCGCCAGCGCATAAACATCAGCACAAAAAACAAAGCCCCCGGGCCATTGCTGGCTCGGGGGCTTGTTTCTGAACTGCTCGAACTTGCTAGTTGGCCCAGGTGACGCTGGCCTCGGGCGAGATGTTTCCTACCGCGTCGTAGTTGCGGATGGCGTATGAACGGCTGCCACCGAGGACCCATCCTGACGTGGTTGCCGTGCCGGATGCGGAGGTTGTTCCGAATCCTGTGCCACAGACCGCGGCGGTTGCAGATGTGACCCATGTAGTGCCGTTGCGGTTGCACTGGAGTGTGCCCGCCGTGGTGTTCGGCGCGACTGCGGTGCCACGGCCCCACGCGAAACTCTGGCTCGCGCCGGCTGCGCCGCCTGCGGTCGTACGACTCACCGTCGGCGTCGGCGGCGCCACAGCATCAACCGTCCACGAGACGGTCTTGACGTTTTCGTCGTCGGCTGCTGCGTTGATCACTCGGACCTTCAGCGTTGCCGCTCCGTGCGGGACGCTCGGCGTGTACGGAGACGCACACGGGACGTACGCCGCATTGTTGAGGCTGCAAGTGATCGATGCACCGACTTCAGTGGAGGTCCATGTGAACGTCGGGCTTCCGTTGGTCAGCGACGGGTTGACAGCGCTAAGCGCTCCGGTTGCCGCGTTGGTATACACCCTCGTGATCGCGCTCAGGTCCGGCGGTACACAGAACGACGTGGTCGTGTCCTGAGTGACTACGTCATCTGCAACCTCGGGTGCTCCTGCGCTGAACTCCGAGATGATCTGGTCGGATGGCCTGCAGCCCGTGTCGCCGCCGTCGGCTGTGATCAACGGAAGCGTTGCCAGAGAGTCGCCAGCAGCGCCGGCAGGGTTGGCAACCGTACGAACGGGACGCGCGGTCCGACCGCTGAGGTCGATGACAACACCGTTCATCGGGACGTCAGGCAGGTTGGCAAGCGTGATCTTCACGCGGTTACCACACCACGGTGCTGCGCTGACATTGCAGGACGGGTAGCTCGCTGTGTCTGTCACGCCCGTGAGGCGCAGCGTCAGACCGACCGGGTTGGTCGGAGCGACATCCGGGTTGATGTCAATTCCGATCCACGGGATCGGCGTCTTGTTGATCCCGTAGACGTTGCCGATCAGATCGTCTTCCAGGAGCGGAGTGTCGATCGCGATGGTTCCGACCAGTGCGATCGCCGGACAGGACGACGGGTCAAACACCGAACTCGCGTCGGCCGCGCTACCCGGGCACATGTCGGCGGTGTCGCCGAATGCCGGGAGGTTGGCACCGACTGATGTCGGCATGTAGACCACCGTGTTCTGGATCGCAGCGCGGCGGGCAGTTTCACTCGGGGTACCCATGCTCAGCGTTGCTACCGATCCGGCCTGACCCTTGCGGTAACCGGGACGGTTACTGGTCAGGGATGAACCGACGTTCACGAGGTGCGGCGCAGGGTCAGTCGGGTCGTATGTGCTGCCGTCGATCGGAGTTGGCATGTAGAACTCCTGGTTGACCTGCGGGTCGAACTCGAGAGTGCTGCAGCCGGTGACCGGGTAGTCGACGCTGACCTCTGGGATCGCAGGACCTTCAGACGCGTCGTCGTTGGGGTCTGCGTACGTCGTGCCAACGCCCCTGAACTGAGCCGGGGTCTCCGGGCAGGTGGTCGGGTTGGTCAGCAACGGGAATGTTCCGCCGGCCGGGTCGCCCTGGAGCTCCAGCGTGGCCGTGACCACGTGGAACGGGTTGGCCAGGTCAGACGTGCGCTGCGGGATGTTCGGCACTTCGATGACCGCGTGGGTCTCGCCCTGGATGTTGCCGTTGCCGGTCTGGACGATCTTGACCAGTCCGACTGCCCAGATGTGGCCGAGGCCGTTCGGGGCGAGCATGTCAAGGGCCACACCTGCTGGCGTGTCGCCATCAGGCGGCGTGGTGATGTAGAGGTTTCCGCTCACGCCGGTGAGGTAACCGTCGCGCGTGCTGACTCCTTCGCCCGAGAGCGTTCCGACGAATGAACCCGGAGCGGTCGTGGCGCACTCGCCGATCTGAGCATCAGTCACCTCGCACTTCTCGCTGGTAGCCGTGAGGCCACCGTTGAGGCCGGCGGGGATGTCGATCCTGATGCTCTTCGGGTTGTATCCACCGTCAAGCGTGACCGTTGAGGTCATGTCCGGGTGAGCACCGGCGAGCGTCGTTGACGGGGTGACCGTCGCAGTCGAGTTCGGTGTGCGGTCGTCGATCCACGAGTAGGTGACGACTTGCGTCTGGTCAACCAGAGCGCCGACCTTGGCACGGATCTCGATCTTGTTGGTACCAGTCGGGTCGGTACCTGCGACCAGGAATACCAGCGACGGGTCGTAGTACCCGGTACTCGGATCACATTCGGCCCACGTCGGGTCGTCAGTCGTGTCATTCAGGCGGCACTCGTAAGTGGCGCCGGCCTGGTCGGAGCTGACAAGGATCTGCGGCGACGTGTCTGGCCATGCGGCGGCCGGTGCGTCGAGCAGCGTGTCCGGCTCAACGGCCGTCGGGATGCCGATCTGGGTCCACGTCACGGTGTTGATGCTGCTGGTGTTGGGCGGAGTTGCGCCGTCCGTCGCGCGAACCGCAAACGTGTGCGACACATCGGTCTCGGATGCGGCCAGTGTCGCCGTCACCGGGCTGGTGCACGAAGCGAACGGCTCGCTGTCGATGCTGCATTCGAACGTGACGCCAGCTTCGGTGTCGCTGAACGTGACCACCGGTGCGAGGTCATCCGAGTCCGGCGGAGTCGAGACCGAAGGCGCCGGAGGCGCGACGGTGTCAACGGTCCAGCTGATCTGTGTCGATGCGCTGGTGTTGGCCGGCGTTGCTCCGTCCTTCGCGCGAACCGCGAAGGTGCGGGCGCCCTGTCCAAGACTGGACAGGTTCACCGGGCTGCTGCAGGAAGCGAACGCCGCTCCGTTGTCTGAGCACTCGAACGTCACGCCGGCTTCAGTGTCCGTGAACGTTATTGCTGCACTGGTCGATCCGACGATGCCTGACGGGCCCGAAACTGACGGGGCCGGCGGGGCGACGGTGTCGACGGTCCAGCTGATCGAAGTTACGCCGCTGGTGTTGGCGGGAGTTGCTCCGTCCTTGGCACGAACCGCGAAGGTGCGGGCGCCCTGAGCGAGTCCGGTCAGGTTGACCGGGCTGCTGCAGGAAGCGAACGCGGCTCCGTTGTCTGAGCACTCGAACGTCACGCCGGCTTCAGTGTCCGTGAACGTTA
>JAEMRJ010000093.1 GCA_016463365.1 Thermoleophilaceae bacterium
GCAGGATGATCTTCGTTTCCGACCAACCGCGCATCTCGAAGTCGTGGTGGATCGGTGCCATCAGGAACACGCGTTTGTGAAACATCTTGAACCAGAAGACCTGGATGCCCACCGACAGCGCCTCGATCACGAAAATGCCGCCGATCAACACCAGCAGAATCTCTGTGTCGGTCATGACAGCGAGCGCCGCGATCGCGCCGCCCAGCCCCAGCGACCCGGTGTCGCCCATGAAGATCGCCGCCGGAAACGAGTTGAACCAGAGGAATCCGGTGCACGCTGCGGCAAGACAGGCGGAGATCAACATCAGATCGTCCCAGTTGTAGTTGGCGCTCATGAAGGTGTAGGTCGTGAAGACGATCGCGGCGCAGCCGGCCGCGAGGCCGTCCAGCCCGTCGGTCAGGTTGACACCGTTGGTGGCGCCCATCACGACCAGCAGAACGAAAGCCGGGTAGAGATATCCGAGATTGATCGAGGCGTCAAAAATGCGGATGAAGACGACGTTGTCCAGGCCGGCGCGCTGGGTGGCGACGTACCAGAGCCCGGCGGCGATCACCGCCTGCCAGAACAGCTTCCAGCGACCGGGAAGACCGAGCGAGCGCTTTCTGACGATTTTTGTCCAGTCGTCCGCAAAGCCCAGCAGCGCGCACGCGAGCATCGTGCCCATCACGGCGATCGTGCCCGAGTGGGAGAAATCGCCGAGGATCAGCACCGGCACAAGCACAGCGATGAAGATGATCACGCCGCCCATCGTCGGTGTGCCGGCCTTGGCGTGATGTTCGATCGGACCCTCATCGCGGATGTGCTGGCCGAATTCGCGGCGGCGCAGGAAGCGGATGAACTGCGGTCCGAGGAAGATCGCGATGAGCAGGGTCGACATTGCGCCGATCAGCACCTCGCCCATCAGCCGCTCAGCTCCCCGGCCGGCCTGCTGGCATTCACGAGGATCTCGCCGACCTTCTCAAGACCGACCGAGCGCGACCCCTTGACCAGCACTGTGTCGCCGGGCTCCGCGACGCGGCGCACGACGTAGGCCGCTGCCTCGGGGCTTGCAACGTGCTCGACCGATCCGATGAAGCCGTCGCCGTAGGCACCGCCGAGCTCTCCGACCGTGATCAGGAAGTCGACGCCGCTGCCCGCGGCGTGTTGGCCGACTTCGTGGTGGAAGCGGGCCGAGTCAACGCCGAGCTCGCCCATGCCACCGAGTACAGCGATGCGTCGACCGCCCGCGTCGGAGAGGTTGTCGAGCGCGGCGCGCATCGATACGGGGTTTGCGTTGTAACAGTCGTTTATCAATGTGACTCCACCGAGCACCTCAGAGATTTCTCCGCGAAGCGCCGAGAACTGTACGTTCAGCTCGCCGCCGGTGGGAGCGCCCACGGCCTGCGCGCAGGCAACAGCCGCGAGCAGGTTACGCGTGAGATAGCGCTCCTTGAATGACGGACGGATCAGCACTTCGCCAACGGGGGTCGCGATCCGCAACTCGTCCGCGGCATCTTCATCGAGCAGGCGGACGTCGCCGCCCGGGCCGAAGGTCGTTGTGGCGATGTCGTCGCGGAAATGCTCGGTGAGCAAGGATTCATCTGCCGGCAGGACGGCAGTCGACTGCGGACCGAGCGCGGCGATCAGTTCCGCCTTGGCTGCGGCGACCGCTTCGACGCTGCCCAGCTGTTCAAGGTGGACCGGGCCGACGTTCACGATGCAGCCGACGTCAGGATCCGCGATGCGGGCCAGCTGATCGATCTGGTCGGGGCCGCGCATAGCCATCTCAAGCACGAGCGCTTGCGTGCCCCGCGGCGCGGAAAGAATCGTCAGCGGCATGCCGATCTCGGTGTTGCGGTTGGCCGGGGTGGCAACCACTGTGAGCGACTTGCCCAGCAGCGCGGCGAGGATGTCCTTGGTCGAAGTCTTGCCGGTCGAACCGGTCACGCCGATCACCTTCGCGCCGAGCTCATGGCGCCAACGGTTGGCCAGGGCACCCAGCGCCGCGGTCGGGTCATCGACGACGAAGGCGTTGGCGCCGGTCGTGCTGTGCTCTTTGGTCACGACAACCCCCCAGGCGCCCCGCTCGATCGCCTGCTCAGCAAATGAGCCGCCGTCGGCATGCTCACCTGCGATGCCGAAGAAGAGGTCACCGGGCCCGACCTCGCGGGAGTCGATCACAGCACGGACGGGAAAGCCGGCGTCGCCGCCGGGATCGGTGGACCCGACTGCTTCGGCGACTGCCTGGGCAGAGAGTTCGATCATGCGAGCTGCGCCAGCGACTCGCGCACGACGGTGGCGTCATCAAAGGGAATCTTGCGACCGTCGGCAAACTCCTGACCTTGTTCATGGCCCTTGCCGAAGACGAAAACGATGTCACCGCTCTGCGCTTCGGCGACTGCGCGTTCGATCGCGGCGCGACGGTCGACCTCGTCCTCGACTCGAGCGCCCGAGACCTCAGCGGCTGGTCTGGCGCCTGCGAGCACGTCATCGATGATCAGTGCGGGCTCTTCGGAGCGCGGGTTGTCAGACGTGACGTAGACGACATCCGATCCCTGGGCTGCCGCCGCGCCCATCAGCGGTCGCTTGGTGCGGTCGCGGTCGCCACCGGCGCCCACCACGGTGATCACCCGGTTGTGCGGAAGGCCCTTGGCGGCGCGCAGCACGTTCTCGATTGAATCCGGCGTATGGGCGTAGTCGACGAAGACCCCGAAGTCCTGACCGCCGGCCACCGGCTCGAAGCGCCCGGGCGCACCGCCGGCCTTCGCCAGCCCCTCGACGGCGACCGGCGGCGAGACACCCAGTTCGATGGTCGTGGCAAGCGCGGCGAGGGCGTTTGCGACGTTGAAGAGACCGGGAAGCCGTAGCGAAGCGCGAATCTCGACACCGGCGTGTTCGCAGGTGAAGCGCGACCCGGTTGCATCGAACTCGACCTCGGTGGCGCGGTAGTCGGCGGCCGCCCCTTCGGCCGAGTAGGTGACGCAGTCGAATTCGTCGGCGAGGCGTCGGCCGTACTTGTCGTCAACGTTCACCACAGCGACACCGGGATTCGAATCAAAGAGCAGGCGCTTGGCGGCGAAGTAGTCCTCCATCGTTTCGTGAAAGTCGAGATGGTCCTGGGTGAGATTGGTGAACGCAGCTGCGGCGAACGCGACTTCGTCGGTCCTGCCGAGCTCGAGCGCGTGCGACGAGACCTCCATCGCGCAGGCGCGCTCGCCGGCATCGGCCATCGTGCGCAGCGCCCGGACGAGATCGATCGCTTCCGGTGTGGTGCGCTCGGCCGGAGTCTCGACTCCGGCGACGATCCACGCGACGGTCCCGAGCAACGCGCAGGGCCTGCCGGCGGCCTCGAGGATCTGGCGCACCAGGTACGCGGATGTGGTCTTGCCGTTGGTCCCGGTTATGCCGATCACCTGGACCTCGCGACTAGGGTCGCGGAAAAAGCGACGTGCCAGAGCCGGCATCGCCGCGCGCGCGTCGTCAACGATCACTTCGGGGACTCCCAGGCCCAGCGGGCGCTCACACACCAACGCCACGGCGCCGCGACTGATCGCGTCGGGGGCAAAATCGTGACCGTCCGCCGTGAAGCCGCTCACACAGAAGAAGAGGCTGCCGGGTGCCGCTTCACGGGACGAGTAGACAAGGTCGGAAATCTCCGTCCCCGCCAGTGTTGCGTCGCCGGTCAGTTCGCCGAGATCCATCTCGATTCAGCATAACCCTGAGGGTCACGGCTCCTCGCGCGTGTGCTGTAGGCTGGCGCGATGGCCACTTTCAAAATGCAACCACGGGAGATCGCGCCGGGAGTGCTGATCCTCCCACTCTCCCCGCGCGATTCGATCAATGCCTACCTCCTGGGGGAAGTCCTGCTTGACGCGGGCACCCGGCATGACGCGGGAAAGCTGAAGCGAAAGCTCAAGGGCCATCGCGTCACGGCACATGCACTCACGCATGTTCACCCGGACCATCAGGGCGCAAGCGCGGCGATCTGCAAGGAGTACGGGATCGAGCTCTGGGCGCCGGCCGGCGAGGCGGACGACATGGAAGCCGGAGAGCTCCCGGGCATGACCACCAGTGTCGCTGCCCGGTTCATGCGTGCCGTGGCAGCCGGACCCGGGTATCCAGTCTCACGTCGGCTCAGTGCCGGAGACGAAGTCGGTGGCTTCGTCGTCGTCTCATCGCCCGGACACTCCCCCGATCACCTTTCGTACTGGCGCGAAAGCGATCGCGTGCTGATCGCCGGCGACGCTTTTCGCAACATGTCATACGCGACCACCCGGGCGATGCTGGATCTGCCGTACGAAGGGTTCTCAACCGACCCCGAGCGCGTCAGGTCAAGCGCCGCCGAGCTGGTGAAGTTGCGCCCCGCGCTCGTTGCGTTCGGGCACGGCTCACCGGTCGACGGCGATCACTTCATGCGCGGGATGGAAAAGCTCGGACTCGCCTGAGGACCGGCGTCACTTCGGCGGGATCTTCAGGTAAGGCAGCGCGAAGTTGAGAATCTGCTGGAACGCCGGCGCGGCGATCTTGCCACCGTAGATCTCGCCCTGCGGCTGATCCACGACGACAGACACGAGTAGTTCGGGATCTTCCGCCGGGGCGAAACCGATGAACGAAGCGACGTACTTCGACTTCGAGTAAGCACCGAGCTCCGTGTCGAAAATCTCTGCAGTTCCGGTCTTGCCCGCAAGCTTGTAGCCGGGAATCGCAGCCTCTGCGGCCGTACCGCCGGGACTGATCACGCCTTCGAGCATCGTGCGCAGCTGCGCGGAGACGCGCGGGGTTATCACCCGACTGCCTTCGGGAGCGGGGGTCGGCGTCCCGCCAACAGACTCCACGATGTGCGGTGGGCGCAGGATGCCGCCGTTGGCGATCGCAGAGTATGCCGCTGCGACCTGGATCGGCGTGACCGAGAGTCCCTGGCCGATGGCGAAGTTCGCTTTTGAGACACCCGAGTACTCCTTGTGCCCGAGTACAAGGCCCTGCTCCTCCCCGGCGAGATCGACGCCGGTCGGCTTGCCGAAGCCGAACTTGTGCACCCACTGGTCGAAGCTCTCGTCCTTCATCGTCTGGGCGATCTTCACCGTTCCGACATTCGATGACTTCGCGATGATCTCTGAGACGGGCAGCGCCATCGGTCCGCGTTCTTCGGAGTCACTGACCACGCGGTCCTCGACCTGGAGATTGACCGGCAGATCAAAGACCGTGCTCGGGGTGACGGTCTTGTCGGTCAGCGCCCCGGCAACTGTCACGCCCTTGAAGGTTGATCCCGGCTCGTAGTTGAATCCGACCGCGCGGTTCTGGAGCGCCTCCGGCGTGGCTTCGCCGGGGTCGTTGGCGTCAAGCGTCGGGTAGTTGGCCATCGCAAGGATGCTGCCGTCGCGCGGATCCATGACGATGGCCGACGCGCCCTTGGGCGAATAGGTCGCCGCTACCTGTTTGAGCACGCTCTCTGTGTGCAGCTGGAGCTGGCTGTCCAGGGTCAGCTGAAGGTTCTGGCCAGGCTGGACCTTGGCGACGTCCACGGTCGAGATTGCCTCGCCCTGTCCGTCCTTCACCACGCGGCGCTCACCGTCGCTGCCATGGAGCTGCTTCTCCCAACGGTACTCAAGACCAGAGAGGCCCTTGCCTTCGGTGCCGACAAAGCCGAGCACCTGAGCGGCCATCGTCTTGCCCGGGTACTGGCGCGTGCTGGTCGGAGCGGTGTCGATGCCGGCGAGCTCGAGTTTCGCAATCTTCGCGACGGCAGAGCCCGGGACGCTGCGGGCGAGGTAGACAAAGCCGCTCTTGCGGTCGGCGAGCTTCGCCGCGATCTGCTGAGCCGTCTGGCCCAGCAGCGGCGCCAGCTGCGCACTTGCCTTCGGCGGATCCTTCACGAGGTACGGGGTTGCGGAGACGTCCGCTGCGTCGGTCGAGACTGCGAGCTCGTCGCCATGTCGATCGAGGATCGCGCCGCGCGGCGCCGGGACGCGGATGTCTCCGACCTGCTGGCCGGTGGCCTGAGCCTTGAATGACGCGTGATCGACGACCATCAGCTTCGACGCCCGCACGAGCGCAAGTACGAAAAACAGCAGAAAAATCGCTGAGAGCAGACCGATTCGACGCTCGATCAGCTGCATCTAGAGTCCAGCTCCAGCAGTCGCGGAGGGTCCGGCCTCTGGCGCGGCGTTCACCGCACCGGTTGCAGCGCTGGGAGCGGCGCTGCCGGGAGTCGCATGCGTGAGCGGCTCGGTCATGCCGCGGCTGGCCCTGACCGCATCGCCGCGCTTTGAGCGCAGATAATTGAACTGTTCGGGTGCCGGAAACACCATCCCCTGGCGTTCTGCGTAAGCCTGGATGCGCTCGGCGGCGTTGAGGCTGGCGATGCGCGAACGCAGCGCCGTGTTCTCACGCTGGAGCTGCAGCGTGCGCGCCGAATACTTCGTGTAGCCGTCACCGGACTCGAGCTTTCCGACATTGATGTAGATCAGACCGGCGGCGAGCACGCCGGCGAGCAGAATCAGCAGGCGTCCGCGCGCGACGGGCGTGGTGCGGCTGGCAGCGCCGGGAATCGCCTCAAGGCCGCCGGTGACAACGCGGAGCACCGGGCGGGTGACTGCACCGACCGGGCGTGCGACCTCGGCGACGACCCGGGCGGCGCCTGCTGCGGCCCCGCCACCGGCACCGAGCGCCACGGCGCGGACCGATCCGCCGCCGCCGCCCGAAGTGCGACGGGTTGTGGAGCGCGCAGTGGACTTTGCGGCAGGCCTCGGCGCGGCGCCGATGGCGCTCAGTGACTGACGACGCGTTTCGGCGACGCGGCGGTCTTCGGTGCGGCGCGCGGTCGGCTGCGCGACCGGGCGGCGTTTTACCGGGCCGCCGGGACCGCGTGAAGCCTTGATCTGTGGGCGGGCTGAGTTGCGCGTGACCTTGATCCCACCGTCGGGCTTCTTCGCCGCGCGCGCCCTGCGACGGGCGTGATTGGTGGCCGGGCGCTTCATCAACGCCGCCCCTCGCCGGTCAGTGCCTCGGGCACGCGGTCGTCGGCGATCTTGCGTGCGACGCGCAGCTTGCTCGAGCGTGCGCGCGGGTTCTCTGCGACTTCGTCCTCGCCGGGCGAGATCGCGCGGCGACTCACAACCGAGGCCTGGGACTTGTGGTCACACGTGCAGATCGGAAACTCCGGCGGGCAGACGCAGTCTTTGGCAAGGTCATCAAAGAAGCGCTTGGTGGTGCGGTCTTCGAGCGAATGGAACGAGATCACAGCCATGCGGCCCCCGACTGCGAGCGCCTGCCATGCCAGCGGGAGGGCGCGCTCGAGCTGTCCGAGCTCGTCATTGACGGCGATGCGAACGGCCTGAAAAACCCGCTTGGCCGGGTGACCGGCACCGAAGCGGGCAGGCGTCGGAATCGCAGACACGATCGCCTCGACGAGCTGCTCGGTCGTCGCGATCGGGTGCACTTCCCTGCGCCGCACGATCTCTCGTGCGATCTGCCTTGAGTACCGCTCCTCCCCATACCTGTCGAATATGTTCGACAAGTTGCGCTCATCCCATCCATTGATCAGGTCGGTTGCGTTGAAGTCCTGTTCGGGATCCATCCGCATGTCCAGTGGCGCGTCGTAGACATATGAGAATCCGCGGTCGAGTGAGTCGATCTGAAACGACGAAACGCCAAGGTCGAGCAGAATCACGTCGGCGCCGAGCTTCTCGTCCGCCAGCACAGCCAGTGCATGCTCGAAATCCTCGTGGATGAAGCGCGTGGCGCAGCCCGCCTGGGCGGCGAAGTCCTCGAAGCGCGAGTGCGCGGCGGGGTCCCGGTCGATACCGATGACCAGCCCATCCGGGCTTACGCGCTCGGCGAGCAGGCGTGCGTGGCCGCCCCCGCCAAAGGTGCAGTCAACGACTGTCTCGCCGTTCTTTGCAGCCGTGAGGTCGATCACCTCGGCTGCGAGCACTGGAACGTGTTCGCCCGTCATTTCAACCAGCGCTGACAATTTTCGCCACCGTTGACTTGAGATTGGCCGCCACGCCCGTGCTGCGCTGCGCCCAGTTCTCCGGGCTCCACAGTTGCAGGTGGTCGTGGGCGCCCACCACGACAACGTCCCCATCGATCGCCGCGTGCCGCAGGAGATTGCCGGGGATCATCGCGCGACCGGCCTTGTCGAGTTCGCTGTCAAAAGAGTTTCCGCTGAAGTAGGCAGTCAAATCGCGAGCTTCATCGCTCAGCGGGTGCAGGCCGTCCAGAAATGCAGCGGTGTAGGAATCAAAGCCTTCGGGGGTCCAGATTGCGACGCAGTCCTCGAGCGACTGGCCGATCACGACCTGGCCACCGAGCTCCTGGCGCAGCTTGGACGGGATCGTCAGACGATTCTTCGCGTCGAGTGAGTGTTCGTAGTTTCCGCGAAAGGCCATAGCTGGGAGTTCTGGCAGAGAAGTTGAAACGCAGACCGGGAAGATTGAGCGGGAGGAACTCCACCTTCCCGGTCCACGAAGCCGTTTGCCACTTTACCCCACATCGACCCATAAATCGACACAATTGAACATTTTTTCAATTCGCAACTGACTTTGCACCGCCGCCCCTAAGTGACTGAGTGGACATTTGTCCAGCCGGCCAGACACGACTACGCAATTCGAACTACGATCAGTTCAAGCTTTGAAGCAGCCTTTCTGGGGAAAAAGAAGGGTGAAATCTGAGCGAACCAGTCCGCCTCTGACAACGGGGAGCTCGCCATGAAGTCCGAAATGATCCCACCTGCGACCGGGATCACTGAAACCAGCCCGGACGCGGCCGCACGCGCCCGGCTACCTCGCCCTGTGCGCGAGCAGCAGATGCTCGACGCCGCTTCTGATCTCTTTGGAGAACAGGGCTACCACGCAGTCTCAATGGATCAGATCGCCCACGTGGTCGGGATTTCCAAGCCGATGCTCTACGCCTACTTTGACTCCAAGGAAGGCCTCTGCACGGCGTGTCTCAAGCGCGCCGGCGCCGATGCGATCAACGCGATCGGCGCGTCCTACGTGCCGGGCACCACACCCGAGCAGTCGCTCTGGTCCGGGTTTCTCGCCTTCTTCCAGTTCGTGCGCCGCGCGCCCTCGAGCTGGAAGCTGATCCGCAGCCAGACCAGCTACGACGTCGGCATCTTCCAGGAAATGGTCGCCGAGATCCACAGCGACCTGCGTTCGGTGGTCCAGGAGATCGAGAAATCCGCATCGCGCGAAACCGCTGCCGACCCGTTCGCCGACGATGAGCTGCGCATTGCCGCATCCTGGGCGCTGTTCGGCGCCGCCTTCGCGATGGCCGATCGCTGGCTTGAGGAAGGGTGCAGGACACCCGCCGAGGACTATGCGACCGAGCTGATGAACTTCTTCTGGATCGGCATCCGCTCGATGACCGTCGGCGAGAGCTGGAAGCCACTCACAGAAGCTTGAGTTCGCCCCGGGCGATCGCTGCGATCACGATCGCGGCAAGGCCGATCAGCGCTCCCGGAACGATCGTCGCCGACACGACGAGCTGAATCTTCGGGCCTGCACGCGCGCCGCGCTCGATGATCGCCCGGTTGTGCGCAAGGCGCGCGTCGTTCGCCTGTGACGCGATCACCGGTGCCAGCGGCGAGCCGTTACGTT
>JAEMRJ010000188.1 GCA_016463365.1 Thermoleophilaceae bacterium
TGCCGGTAGCGCCGTAGTCGGCGATCATCTCGTCCCAGTCGTCGAGCTTGTTGAGCTTTGGCACCGGCAGCGGCGCGATCGGCAGCGCGAGCTGGGCGGAGTCGTCGGCCTTGGTCTCGCCGGCCGGTGCGGCACCGAGCAGCCAGAGGGCTTCGCGCCGGTTGCGGCCGTTGCTGCCTGTGCCGACGTGATCGCAGGCCCCCGCCCAGGCGAGTTTCTCGAGGGTCGGGCCGTCAGTGCCGGAGCGACTGGCGAGGTCTTCGACGGAAGTGAACGGCCCAGCTTCTGCGCGCGCGGCCACCAGCGACCGCAGCCCCGCTTCCTTGGCGCCCTTCACATACGCGAGTCCGATCCGCACCGCGAGCTCCGATCCCGCTGCGGTTTTCTGCATCAACATACGTCCTGCCGGTGGTCGGCAGGACGTATGTTGATGCAGTTTCTGGCTTACTTCCGTTTCTGTCCATTCGACTGAGCACTCCACGCCGCTGCGGTTCACGTCGGCGGGCAAGACCTTGATCCCCCGCCGCTGCGCCTCGTGCGCCAGGGCATCCGGCAGGTAGAAGCCCATCGGTTGCTCGTTCATCAGTCCGCAGACGAACTCGGGGCCGTAGTGCGCCCGCAGCCACGACGTCTGGTACGCGAGCAGCCCGAACGCCGCCGCATGCGCCTTCGGAAATCCAAACCCGGAGAAGCCGATGATCTGCGCAAACACGCTCTCGGCAATCTCCTCACTGACGCCGTTGGCGCCCGCCCCCTCGACAAACCGCAAGTGGTACGCCGCCAGCGCCTCGTGGCTCCTCTTACGGCTCATCGCCCGCCGCAACCCCTCCCCCTCCGAAGGAGAAAAATCAGCCAACACCCGAGCAACCTCGATCACCTGATCCTGAAAAACAATCGACCCGAGCGTGTCCGCCAGAACCTCCTTCAACAACGGATGCGCATAAGGCACCTCGTAGGAAGGATCCGCCCGCAGCAGTTTGCGTCGCTCGAGATACGGATGCACAGCCCCGCCCGTGATCGGCCCCGGGCGCACGATCGCGACCTGGATGAAGATGTCGTTCAGCGTCTCGGGGCGCGAGCGCACGAGCATCTGCATCTGGGCGCGGCTCTCGATCTGGAAGACGCCGGTCGTCTCGCCGCTCCTGATCTGGCGGAAGGTCTCTGGATCATCCAGAGGAATGCGCGACAGGTCAACCTGCTCGCCGCGCGCGCCGTGGATCAGGTCGACCGTCCGCTCGACAGAGCTGAGCATGCCCAGCCCCAACAGATCGATTTTGGCGAAGCCCGCGTCTGAACACGAGTCCTTGTCCCACTGCACGATCTGCCTGCCCACCATTGCGGCGGGCACAATCGGGCAGACGGTGTCGAGCGGATCGGTGCTGATCACCATGCCGCCCGAGTGCTGGGAGAGCCCGCGCGGAAGACGGTGGATCTCGGGCAGCAGGCGCAGCAGCGCGCGCCAGCGCGGCGAGTCCAGCAGTCGCGCGCCGGTCGGCCCTGTGCCGATGGACAGCTGGCGGATCGAGGCCTCCACCCGTTCTTCGAGCACCTCCCCGTAACTGCGGTCGGTGGTGCGGATGACGCGTTCGATCTCGGCCTGAGGCAGGCCGAGTGCTTTGCCCAGCCCGCGCAGCGAGCCGCGCGTGCGGTAGGTCGGGAAGGCCGCCACCAGCGCCGAGTGGCGGTTGCCGTAACGCTTGTGGATGCGCGGGATCAGCTCGTGGCGGATGTCGCGCGGGAAGTCGAGGTCGATGTCGGGCAGCGAGGTCAGCTCGTCGTGCAGGAAGCGGCCAAGACACAGATCCGCCTCCAGCGGATCCACATGACTGAGCCCGGTCAGATAACAGACGATCGAGGACACGCTTGATCCGCGACCACGTCCGGGCGGCAGAACGCTGCGCGCCGCGCTGCTTCCCCGCACCTCGATCGCGATCTCGCGCGCCAGCTCGAGCAGGTCGTGGTGGATCAGGAAAAAGCCGGGCAGACGCAGCTTCTCGATGACGCGCAGTTCTTCTTCAAGGCGCACGCGGGCCTCCTTCAGGGGCACGTGACGACGGCCGACACTGCCGCCCTTGTGATCGCCGCCCGGTCCGTAGCGCTCTTGCAGCCGCGTCTCGCAGACCGCGCGCAGCCGCGTGATCTGACGCGGATCCTGGGCGCCGGGATAGCGATAACCGAGGTCGCTGGTGAGATCAAAATCGATCCTTGACGCGATCTCTGCGGTCTGGGCGACAGCCCCCGGGTGCTCTGCAAAGCGCCGCGCCATCTCTTCGGGCGCGGCCATCACGTGCGAGCTGTTGCCGCGGCGCAGTGGCTCGGTCTCATCCAGCGAGGCGTTGTGTTTGAGCGCGACGAAGACATCCTGCAGCGCGGCGCGCCGGCGCGCGTGCACGTGGACGTTGCCGGTGGCGACTGTCGGCACGCCGA
>JAEMRJ010000189.1 GCA_016463365.1 Thermoleophilaceae bacterium
GTGCTGGTGACGGTGCTGATCCCCCAGCACGCTCCGGCCGGCCTGACCGCAAGCGTCAAGCTGACAGAAGTCAGCGCAGCACCGGGGCGAACGGTCAACGCCACCGTCACCTACAGCGACCGCACCTTCGGCGATGACGCCGACTGGGTCCAGGCCTTCGCCTGGCAGGGCGACGGCCTGGCGTTGACCGCGCCGATGCGCAAGCTCGGGCCGGGCGTGTGGACCACGACCGAGCCGCTGCCGGTCGACGGCACCTGGAAGAGCGCGCTGCGTGTGCACCGCGGCAACGTGATGGGCGCGGTCCCCGTCTACATGCCGGCCGACGCCGCGCTGAGGCTTCTCTCCACGCCGGCCACCGCGCAGTTCACGCGCCCGGTTGTGATGGACCGCAAGATGATGCAACGCGAACGCCTGACCGACGTGCCCGGCTACTTCTTCGCCCTGGGCAGCACGCTCGTCGCGATGATGACGGTGCTGCTCGTGATGCTGCTCGGCTGGGCGCTGCTGCGCGTGGCGCGGGGCGGACCGCTGGCGAGCGTTGAGCAGGCAGTCGGCGTAGACGCGCGGATGGCCGCCTCGGCTTCGAGCTAGGCGACGACAGGCGCTTCGCGCCGGGCAACCTCTTCGCGCACGATCGGCGCGACTTTCGTGCCAAAGAGCTCGATCGACTTCATCGCGACGTCGTGCGGCATCCGCCCCATGCTGCCCTGCGCCAGAAAACGGGTGTTACCCAGCAGCGCGTGCTCACGCAGGATCTTCTCGGCGATCGCCTCGGGCTCACCGACCCAGGGGATCCCGTCGCCGGCGATCCGCGCCTCAAAGCCGGCGCGATCCATCGGCGGCCAGCCGCGCTCGCGGCCGATCTTGTTCATGCCGGGGGCGTAGTAGCTGTAGTAATCGTCGACGCGCGTCGGTGATTCGCTCACGTAGACGTGTGAGTTGATCGCCAGCGGCAGCTTCGCGTGTCCGGCCTGCTCTGTGGCGCGGCGGTAGAGCTCTACCAGCGGAATGAATCGATCCGGCGTGCCGCCGATGATCGCGATTGTCAGCGGGAGGCCCATCAGCCCGGCGCGCGCGACGGATTCTGGCGAGCCGCCGACCGCGATCCAGACCGGCAGCGGACTCTGCACGGCGCGCGGGAAGACGCCGCGATTGTCGATGTCGGGACGGTGCTCACCCTCCCAGGTCACAAATTCGTTCTCCCGGATGTTCAGCAGCAGCTCGAGGTGCTCGACAAACAGCTCGTCGTAGTCATCGAGCGACTGACCGAAGAGCGGGAAGGTCTCAGTGAATGATCCGCGTCCGGCCATGATCTCGGCGCGACCACCGCTGATCAGGTCGACGGTCGCGAACTCCTCGTAGACACGGACGGGGTCCGCGCTGCTGAGCACGGTGACCGCGCTGGTGAGGCGGATGCTCCTGGTGCGGGCGGCGATTGCCGCCAGCGCGACCGTCGGCGACGAGACGGTGAAATCTGGGCGGTGATGCTCGCCGACGCCGAAGACGTCCAGTCCGACCTGGTCGGCCAACTCGGCCTCTTCGATCAGGTTCTTCATGCGCTGCTCGCCGCTGAAGAGCGCGTTGCCCTCGTAGTCCGAGCCGTTGTCGGCGAATGTGACGACTCCGAGTTCCATGCGATCAAAACTAGCATAAACGGACTACCGTCCGTTTGTACGCACATGGGTGCTCCGTTGAGCCGATCGCTTACCTTCACGCTCATGTCAGCAACAGCCTTGATCTTCGTCAATCGCGGCAACCGTGAGGTTTCGCTGGTCGAACAAGCAGGCAACTCATGACCCCCCTCGAGTACATGGAGCGCCCCGCAGCCGGTCCGGCAACGGGCGCGCTCTTCCTGCACCACGGCCGCGGCTCCTGGGAAGGCGACCTGCTGCCGCTTGCCGACCAGTTTGATCCGCAGCGGCGACTCCATGTGATCGCCCCGCGCGCACCGATTCAGATCGGGGACGCGCAGGGATTCCACTGGTACACGGTTCCTCGGGTCGGCTACCCCGACCCCGCGACTTTCCACGCCGCGCGCCAGGCACTTGCCGACTTCCATGACGATCAGCTTGAGCGGATCGCCGTCAGCGCCGATCGCGCGGTGCTCGGCGGATTCTCGATGGGCGCCGTGATGAGCTACACGCTGGGGCTCTCCGCCGACCGGCCGGTGCCGGCAGGCATCCTGTCGATGTCAGGTTTCATCCCGGTGCTGGACGACGACAGCTGGCAGCCGGACTTCTCATCGCGCGCCGACCTGCCCGTATTCCTGGCCCACGGCCGGCTCGACCCGGTGATCGACTTCGGCTTCGCAGAAATCGCGAAGTCGAAGCTCGAGACGGCCGGCCTGCCGACTGAGTTCTTCCCGTTCGACGGTGGCCATGAAGTCAGCCGGACCGAGATCGCGCCGATCGCCGAC
>JAEMRJ010000008.1 GCA_016463365.1 Thermoleophilaceae bacterium
GTTCGACATCGACGAGCTGGTCGGCACGCTCAACGGCCTGATCGCCTGAGCTGACCTTCGGCCGCTGCCAGATCCTCCGACGTCGTGATCTTCGGGTTGGGCGTCGACCAGTTGAAGAGCTTGACCTTGCCGCCGCCGGCCTCGATCAGTGATGCATCGTCGGTGGCATTGGCGAGGATCGCGTCGTCTGCGTCGAGCGCTGAGCTGAGCGCTTCGATCCGAAAAGCCTGCGGGGTCTGCACCGCCCAGAGCTGATCGCGGGGCGGCGTTTCCCGGACGATCTGGTCGGCGTCGGCGCGCTTGATCGTGTCGGTCACAGGTGCCGCGGCGATCAGTGCGTCGACGGAGCCGGCGGCGAGGCCGTCGTGCAGCGCGTCGATCAGCTCGGGCGTCGTGAAGATTCGGGCGGCGTCGTGCACCAGGACTGTCCCGGCTTCGTCCGCAGCTTCTGCTTGACCAGCGCGCAAAGCGGCGGCGACGGAATGGGAGCGGCTCGGGCCTCCCTCGGTGACCAGGACGTGCAGCCCGGTGGCGCGCGCTTCGTCGGCGGCGGACTCGAACGCGGGCAGATCTGAGGCGTGCGCGGCGACAACCACGAGCCCCGCGCCGTCGCCGAAGGTGCGGCTCTGCGCGAAGGCGTCCAGGCACCAGGCGAGCAGCGGTCTGCCCGCACAAAAGACCAACGCCTTGGGTCCGCTGGACCCAAGGCGTCTGCCTTCGCCGCCTGCTGCAATCAGCGCGAGCGGTTTGTCACCGCCTGCGCCCTCGCGCGTGGTGGCATTCTTCATTCCCTCTCCCCGGGGAAATGAAGCCGTCAGGCCTCGACCGGCTCCTCGACTTCGACTCCGAGAACCTCGTCGACGTGGGCCTCTGCTGCCTCTTCGTCGAGGTCGAGCGCATACATGAACTCGCTTGCGAGGATGCGCTTGGCACGTACGAACATCTGCTTCTCGCCGCTGGAGAGACCCTTTTCGGCCTCGAGCGCGGAGAGGTTACGAATGACCTCGGCCAGCTCGAAGATGTCGCCGGTGCGGATCTTCTCGCGGTTGTGCTTGAAGCGACGGTTCCAGTTGCCGGGCATCTCGGAAACATCGTCCTGAAGGACTGCGACGACCTTCTTGACCGTTGCGTGGTCGATCACGCGGCGCAGGCCGGCAACGCCGGTCTTCTCGCACGGGACCATCACGGTCATGTCGTTGTGGAGGATCTGGATCGTCAGATACTCACGGCTTTCGCCGAGCAGCTTCTTCTTTTCCTTCTTCAGGACCTTGCCCGCGCCGTGGTGCGGGTAGACGACCTTGTCGCCGACCTTGAACTTGATGTTCGGCGCCACCGGTGCCAGTTCAAGATCGTCCAACTCCATGTCAATTGCGTCTGTTGCGGGAATACTCCATCGCCTCCTGGTTGCTGATCGACCTGCGGGCCCTCAGGCCTGCATGTACCGGTCGACCAAGTTGATCTCCTGGAGGCGCTTGAGGCCCTCCCGGATGTCTTTTGCACGTACGTCGCCCACGCCTTCGACTGCTTCCAGCTCTGAGTCGTCTGCGCCGAGCAATTCGTCCAGACCGCCAAACTCGTTGACGATGTCGTGGACCACCATCTTCGGCAGGCGCGGAATCCTCGAGAGAATCCGGTAGCCGCGCGGAGCCACCGCGTAGTCGATGGTGTTCATCTTGCGGTCGTAGCCCAGCAGCTCCGCCAGGCGACCGAAGTCAAGAAGGTCTTGGTGTGGCATGCGCGCGAGGTGGTCGACGACCTGGCCGTAGGTCTCGTCGGTGTCCTGCGTCATGTAGTCGCGCACGAGGCCGTGCTTCTCGGCGGCGACGCCGATCATCGTCTCCTCGAGCTGCATCTCGATCAGTCGGCCTTCGGTGCCGAGTTCGACGATGTAGCGCTCGACCTCTACGGACATGCGGGTGATCAGCTCGGCCCTCTGGAGGACGGTCAGAACATCGTGCATGTAGGTGCGGCCTTCAAACTCGAGGAGCGTGAGGCGTGCGCTGACCTGGTCGAGTCGGCGGCGATATTTGTCGAGGGTGACCAGTGCCTGGTTGGCCTTCGCGAGGACCTCGGGGATGTCGACCATGACGTACTTGGCGTTGTCGACGTAAAGGGAGACGACTTCTCTGCGCGCGCTGATCGCAAGGACGATCGCGTCGGACTGCTTGGCGACACGCTCGGCGGTGCGGTGGCGGGTGCCGGTCTCGACGGAGTGGATCGTGGGGTCCGGCATCAGCTGGACGTTGGCCCAGGCGATCTTGGATGCATTGCTGCTGAGGACGATGGCGCCGTCCATCTTTGCCACCTGGTACAACATGGCTGGCTGGTAGTCCAGATCGATCCGGATGCCGCCTGAGAACATGAATGCGAGCTCTTCGGGTTCGCCGATGATGATCAACGCGCCGGTGCCGCCCTGCAGCACTTCGTCGATGCCTTCACGGATGAATGAGCCCGGAGCGATCATCTCCAGGGCTCTGAGAAGCTTGGGCTCCAACCTGTTGTGCAGTTCTACTGACTCTTCTACACCACGTTGGGCCATAGAGGTAAGTGTAGATGATCACATGGGACTGCTTGTCAGGCCGCATGGTTGTGCGGTTTTGCGGGGGTTTCGGGCGCTTTTCGGCGGCGGTTGGTTACCAATAATTCCGTCGCTTGTATGGGGTATGAATTGCCTGCGCGCCGCGGCGCTCCAAGGGCATTTTCCTTGCTCCCGGCCAAGGCGGCGGTAGTAGGGAAGTTGTAACGCCTTTTCAAGCGGTTTCTGTTCCGTACTGCCGCCGGTCTGGGCAGCGGGAAGGATTCACCACGGCTCGGGCCTGCCAAGCACCTTGCGCTGAATCTGCCGCGCCCGAAGCCAGTCGAGGTAGTTCGGGACGCCGCCGAAAAGTGCCAGCCCACGCTCCACATTGACCCAGTCGGGGACGTGACCCGGATGTCCGACATACAACGAATGCGAGCAGAACTCGCAGTAGCAATGGTCGCCGTGGTTCTCGTGCACGTAGGCGATCGCATTCAGCGCTTCTCGTCGATTGCTGGCAGGGCGCAGCCGGACCTCACCGTCGAACATCGCCCCCGCTTTCCCGTACTTGCGATTGAAGTATCGGACGTACGTGGAGACGACGGTCCTCATCAGCTCGCCCGCGCCGCCGAGCTCAAGCTCGAACGGTGTCACGTGGTAGTGCGTGGTCTTGATCGCCAGGCCGAGCAGCTCAACCTGGCCGCGGAAGTTCGGGTAGACGCGACCGCGCGAATCCTTGCTGGGTTCCGTTGAGAGGTATCGAGCAAAAAGCGATTTGAAGAAGCGCCGATCCTCGTCGTCGCGAAACATCGGCGCGCCGTTCACCTCGCGGTTGTAACCGTGCGAGACCGTGCCAACGCGGTCGGTTCGGCGTGTGTTCTTACGAGGCACCCGACCATCCCACACCAGATGCCTGTGACGGTTCAAGACCGAAACGTAAGAAGTCAGCTACGAATCAGTGAAAACTACGCGCCGCGGGGGCGCTGGGGCTCGGGCAACTCAAACGTCCAGCGCGACTGCGTGGTCGGGTATGCACCTTCGAGCCAGGCGTTGATCGTCCTGGGGTGCACGCGGTAGAGCCCGGCGTCAGAGAGTTCGCCCTGCGGTGAAAGCTCGGACTCGGTCATCACGTACTTGGCCATGTAGCGACGCAGGACGGCACGCGAGTGGTCGCCGGCGAAGACATCCTGCCATGGTGCGACGAGTTCGGCGACGCCGTCGACGATCACAACGTCGTCGGCGCTTTCGATGTGGATGACGCAGCGCGGATCGACGGCAAGATTCTGGCCCTTGATCGAGGAGCGGCCGGTCGAGAACCAGACGCTTCCGTCGTAATAGACGCCCCAGACCGGGCGCGCGTGTGGTCCTCCCCCGTTGGGCTTGGTGGTCACGAGCCAGTAAGAACTACTGGTGATCAGCTTGCGTTCTACCCATGACCACTCGAGCGGCTGCGTATCGAGCGCCGCGAGTTGGTCTGTTTTGTTGCGATCCATCGCTACCGAAGGGTAGGGGTGATTGCTCAAATTGACAAGTCCAGATCAACAACCTTTTCGAGTTTCTCGGACTCAAGCAGACGGGTGAACGCCCCGTCGCACTGCAAGATTTCGCCGTCGCCGGAGTTGAAGCACCCGATCAGCATGCTGAGTTCGAGCCCCGCGGACCCGAGCAGGGTGAACAAATTGGACGCCAGTGCCTGTCCGTCATACAAAGGTGCGAGTGAGAGCTCCAGCATCGCCGAGCTGATCCGGCCGAGCGTGTCGGGCGCGCCGCGAAGGACTTCATGCTCATAGCCCTGCGTGTCGACCTTCAGCAACGCGTCGGTCGGATCGAAGTCCGCTTCGGCCAGCAGATCGTCGAGGCGGCGGACCGGTGTCTCGACCGTACCGACGTAGGCGGAGTCCGGGGCATTGACAACGTGTAGATCGAGCATTTTCAACAGGGAGCTGCTCTGAGAGTTGCCGGCAAGGTGAATCTGCGCAGCGCCATCGGCCGACCCGACGGCGACGCGCGGGACGATCGTCCAGTCCGGGTCGTTCTCAGAGGCGCGCAGCAGTTCTGCGTGTTCATCGGGCTGTGGCTCGAAGGAGATGATCGGCCCCGTGAAGCCCGACGCGCGCACCCACGAGGCAAACTGGCCGACGTTCGCGCCAACATCGATCACGGCCCGGGGCCTTGTCTGCTGCATCAGGCGAGCCGTGCCGGCTTCGGCCGTCGGCAGCGTCGTCGGCGGGCGGGCGGGCGTCAGATCGGGTACCGGGTCAATTTTGTGGACGTCATATCCGAACCGGTTGGCTGCCGCGCGGGCGTGCATCCGCGACTTCCCCGCGAGCTCACTCCAATTGATCATCCGCGCAACCTACCCAATTCTCTGCTCAGAGGTCGAAAAGAGAACGGCTCGGGCTTGACTGTCTGACCTCGGCTGCCGATCTACAACCGAGGCCAGACCATGCGCACGCGACACTCACACCCAGTACTTCGCCCCGAGGCGTCTGATCATTCATCGATGGACTGCGTTGTCGTCACCTACAACAGCGCCGAAGATCTACGCGGCTTCACCGAGTGCAATCCGCTGCTCGAGTCTTTCGAGCGGGTGATCGTCGTTGACAACTGCTCGACCGACGACTCGGTCGAAATCGCGCTGGCCGCCGGCTTCGACGTGATCAGGCGCCAGACCAACGACGGTTACGCGGCTGCGGCGAATGCGGGCATCCGTCACAGCAACGGCCCCTATGTCGCGCTGCTCAACCCCGACATCCGAGTTCACGAGCCGGGCCTGTTCAGTGAACTGGAAATGCACTTCATGGACGAAAAAGTTGCAGTAGTCGCGCCGGCGCTCGAACTTCCCAACGGCAGGTTGCAAGATTCGGCTCGCAGCGTTCCCCGACCCGACGAACTCGCATGGCGCCGTTGGTGGAGCGCCGAACACGGTGCCGTCCGCGCTGACGACGCCACCGAAGTCCCGTGGGTCGTCGGCGCCTGCCTCGCGATCCGCCGGTCGGCCTTCAACTCGATTGACGGCTTCGACCCCAGCTACCCGTTGTACTTCGAGGATGTGGACTTCTGCGTCCGGCTTGGCGAGGCCGGCTGGTCGACGATCTTCGACCCGACGCTTGTCGCTGTGCACTTTCACCGAGGCGACAGCCGCCGGTCGTTGTTCGGGCCGAGCACGCGGCGCCATGTACGGAGCGCTGCGCGGTTCTATCGGCAGCACCCGAAGTACATAATCGGCCTGTCTGCCTGAGTTCTCAGGACGAGCTCGGGAGCTGTCGTCCCGAGAGTTCGACCGCTGCCGATCGCCCGACCGCCGGTTGAGCTCCGACAAAACGACTGCGCTGCTGCATCAGCAGCGCGAACGTCCACACCAGCCCAACTGTCAGTGCGTAGCGGGTGACCGACTGGAACGCGTCGCCGCGAACGATGTTGATCGAGTAGCCGACAGTCACGGCGTAGGTGACCATCCCCCGCGGCGTCGTCACCCGGCCGAGACTCCATCGCGCGATCCCGAGCCCCATGCCGAAGAGGAACAGGACGATCGGCACACCGACCCGGCCGAAGTTTGCGTAGGCCTCGCCAATCATGCTGATTGATGTCTCTGTCTTCTGGGGTCCGAAGAAACGCGGAAAGAATGTCTGGGTGAACCATGCGTTGCCACCGCCGAGCGGCTTGTTCTCCCAGATGGAACGAGGAATCGGAAATGTGAAGATCGGCAGATACGTAGCCCCGTACTGGATGTCAAGCCCGCGCTCGGCCTGTAGCCGCAGAACGAGCAACGAGTCGAAGGGGATCGCCTCCTGGCCACCGACCGTCGTCTCGGGAAGGTTCTTGAACGCCTCGAGCGTCAGCGCGGCAGCATCGCTTGAGCCTTTTGATTCTCCGGCGTACACCGCATCGCGCGTGATCACCCGGACAGATACGAACATCAACAGCGCAACAACCGCCAGCGCACCGAGCGCCACGAGCGAGAGCCGTTGGCGGACGTAGTGGTAGATCACGACGAGCGGCACCATCGTGCCGGTGAGAATCGCGGCTCGACCCCCACTGAGAAAGTCGCCGATCAGCACCGCCACGATCAGGGCTCCGATCAGCGCCTTCCTGAATCCCGAAACCCTGTCCGCCGAGATCGCGTGACAGAAAAGCAGGAGCGTCACGACTTTGAGCGGCAACGCTGCGAGATTCAGATACCCGCGACCGAAAAAGAATCCGCTTCGCTGCGAGAGTGCCTCGACATAGGCGCCGATTCCGCCGACCGAAGCAATCAGCGTGAAGTAGGCCCAACCGGCGACCAGCAACCCCAGGATGACCAGTCCGACGACGGCCCAGGAGCGCTCCTGGACAGCACTGCTGCGAACTCGGACGGTGTCAGGCGACACTTCTGCGCCGCCGCGCGAGAGCTGGATCCAGGCAACAAACCCGAGCAGCAGTCCGAACAGCCCCAGCACGACCAGACCCAGAGCAGAGACCATCGCTTCCTGCGCGTCAAGCCCGAGTGCGATCTCGGCCCGCTTTGTCGTCGGGCCGAACATTCGCGTCGAAAGGATGAAGCCGGGACGGAGCACGTAGAGGATGAAGAATGTGAGCAAGACCAGCATCAGCGGGGAGAGCGGATCGCGGAGCCAGCGGTAGCTCGCAACGATCGCCAACAACAAAATCGCGGCGGTCACAAGTACTGCAACGCCCGCATCTGACCAGTCGGCAGTGACAGCCGCGATACCTGTTCCCACCGCTATCGCGATACATGCGGCGAGCCATTCATATGCACGAAACTTCATGCGCGCCCCGCCTCTCTGGTCGTCTCTCGGGCGTGCAGAATCAACAAGGCAGCGCACAGCATGATTTCGCAGCCGAGCGTCACCAGCGCCGCGGCGACCGGACCGATGCTCGCGACCGCAGCTACCGACACCACGCTCACGCCGGCGATGAATGCAGAAATCTTGAAGCGGGCGCGGATGCGGCCGCGCGAAATTGCCCCGGCGACCAGTTGGTATGACACGAACTTGAAGAGCAGCACCGCCGAAAGCACGAAGAGCGTCGCGTAAGCCGTGTTGTTGTCAAACCCGAAGGCGTCCAGCGCCAGAGGTCCGATCAGATCGACAAGGATCACCACGGGAATTGCAGCGGCCAGCGCGAAGAGCGACTGGCGCCGCAAGGCGGCCGGAAACTCCACCGTGCTGTGCCGGACGAGTCGGGGCATGTGCACGCTCGCGATCGCAGACGGCAGCAGTTCGAGCGGCTGGGTCAGCCGAGCGGCGATCGCATAAGTGGCGGCCGACGAAACTGAGCCGAGGATCCCGAGCAGCACGACCGGGCCCTGCGAGTACGTCGCCGTGAACAAGGTGGTCGCCGAGTACGGCCACGCCTCGCTGACGAGGTTTCGCAATGAAATTCGATCGGCAGCATGGAAGTCGCCGGGCCGGCGCGGCGCGGCGGTCGCAGCCTCTACGACGCCGGCAAGCACGCAGGCTGCGGCGAACGCCTCGATGCTCCACGCCAGCAACACAACGGCGGTGGCGCAACGGACCGCGCCGATCAGAACATCCACCCCGGCGAAGCGGATGAAATCCTCGCGGTCCTGGCTGGCGACGCGCTTGAATCGCATCGTGTTCTCGCCGAAGGCCAGTACCCCCAGCGCCCCGGTCAGCCCGATCCACCCACTCGACTCACCTGCCGCAAGTACAAACAGCGGCGGCAGCACGATCACAAGCAGGCCCAGCAGAAGCTGAAGCCGAGCGACGACAAACAGGCCGTGACTGCGCAGGGCATCGAAGTGATGGTGCGACGCCAGGTAGAAGTTGGCGAGTGCCACCGGATCGACGAGCACCTGGACCGCCGTGACGACTCCGGCCGCAAAGATGAAGCTGTTCCTGTCGCTGACCGACAGCGAGGTGCTGGCCACGTACAGGACAGCCAGGATGCTCGCCCGAGAAAACAGCGCGGCGGCGGCGACCGGCACGCTTGACCGCTCGACGGCCGAGACCCGGTCAGGCAGTCGCATCGGCGAGGGCAGTCAGTTCTGCCGCGAGGTCGTTGGCGACTGACTCCCACGAATGTGCACTCGCGCTCGCTGTTCCGGCGTCGACCAGAGACTGCCTGAGTCGCTCGTCGCTGGTCAGTTCAAGGATCGCTCGAGACCATGCCCCGGGGTCGAGCGGTCGGTCCACCCAAAGAGCAGAGTCCGCTTCAGCGACCTCGCGCAACGAAGGAATGCTCGAGGCGACAACAGGGGCCCTGCGGACCTGCGCCTCCAGAAGCGGCAGACCAAACCCCTCGTTGATCGTCGGAATGGCGACGCAGCTCGCCGCCCGGTAGAGCGCTTCGAGCTCAGAGCGCTCGACAAAGCCGAGATGGTGGAATCGATCACGGAATCCGAGCTCATCGGCCAGTGCATGCAGCCGATCGCGCTCGCCGGCATCGACCGGACCGACGGCCACCAGTTCAAGTTGCGAGAGCGATTTGTCGGCGAACGCGCGCATCAGTGTTTCGAAGTTCTTGTGCGGGAGCAGGGCACCGACATGCAGCACGAACGGGTGGCCCGTGGCCGCGGGTGCCCGGGTTTCTCGCGCGATGTGCACGCTCCCGCCGGCCTCGCCGACCACAATCACTTTCGACATGTCCATGCGAATGGACGAAGCAAGCTGAATTTCAGTTGCCGCGCTCACGCAGACGACTCGGCTGGCTGCGGCGAGCGAGTGGCGCAGCAGCGAGTGATATCGCAGCCAGCGACCCCAGCCGTACATCGCCGGTGACTGTGCTGGACCAAGATCGTGGACGACCATCAGAGTCGGCACGTCGAGTTTCCGGAGCGGCAGCTCGATCGTCGGCGAAAACACGACCGCCGGGCGCCGTTCTCGGATGATTCGCGGCAGACGCCGCTCGCGCCAGATCACGCGGGACCGATAGGAGCGCACCGACTCCGGGGCCTCGATCACATCGACGCCCTCGAGGGCGCCAAAATCACCCGGCATGCTCGTGACCACCGTGAGGCGGATGTCGCCACGCCGTGAAAGCTCGCGGACAACCGAACGGACGTAGGTCGCGATACCACCGAGCTCCGGCTTCAGGGCGAGTGCATCCACGAGCACGTGCACCGATTCGCCGGTCGCGGCGGAGTGCGTCAAAAGCCACCCCACAGCTGTGGCCCGGAGTCGATCACAGTAAGAAATTCGAAGGTCATATGGTGTTGAAGTGATGGCCCGGGAAATCGACAGAAAACCGCAGCCATGGGCGACGACACTACTCCAAGCCCTGGCTCGAAAAACGCGGCTGCAAGCGGTCTGTTGACGGGCCGCAGAGCACGCGGGGTCGATGCACTGATCTGTTCTGCAGCTGTGCAGACGTCAGACGGTATGGATCTGAACCTCGGAGACGAAGCGATCAGCGAGTGTCTTGAGCGCGGCGTGCGCCGATCACTTGGCGCAGACTCCGTGGTACTTCGAACGATCAACGTTGACCGTTCCGGGCAGCCGCCGCCCCCTGGCCGCGTTTCCACCTCACTGAGATCGCTCCACTCGACGATGCGCAGGTCGAAGGTTGCGGTGCTGGGAGGCGGCACGCTGATCCAGGACGACAAAGGCCTGGCGCTCTACTGCTTCAAAATTGCGGCACTGTCATTGCTCACGCGCACCCCACTGCTGATTTCCGCCATCGGGGTCGAACGCGTGCCAAGACACCTGCGGCCGTTGTTCTGGTCGGCGATCAAGCGCTCCCGGAGCGTGACGGTGCGCGACGCCGGATCGCTGGAACTCTTCGCAAGTTGGACCCGTCGCGCGGCGACTGTGTCGGCCGATCCGCTGTTTCTGCCGGATGCACGCGATGGCCTCGTTCCAGGATCGACGACCACATCGGAGCTCGCGGTGAGTCTGCGGCCGGACGCCAGCGATCAACTTGTGGGCAACCTCGCGAAGGCGGCCGGACTGCTCAGGTTTGACTCACTGCTCGCGGTACCGACGGACCGCCGGCCGGAGGCAGACGAACGCAAGCTGCGCCAGTTGTTCGATTCTGCCGGCAGCTCGTGGAGCCAGGTGAGCCGCGATTACTCGTGGGGCGAAGCTGTCAACGCGATCGCGAACGCAAAGGTGCTCGTCGGAATGCGGCTTCACGCTTGTATTTTTGCCGCCGTTGCCGGTACTCCGGCCGTGGTGGTCCGGACGGAGAACAAGACGATCGCCCTGGCGGACGAGCTCGGCATTCGCAGCGTCCCGACGTCTGCCAGCGTGGACCAGCTTGTCGAGGCAATCCAATCTGCGGCGCCACCAGACCCGGCCGTGCTCGAGGCGCTCAGCGCTCGCGCGCAAATCGCCGTCGACCAGATCGTCAACGAAATCGCCGACTCCCGGTGGTCAGCGAATCTTCGGTGAGCGCTGACCGAGCGCCTTTGAGAATCGTCGTAGCTTGATCGCCCGCCGCCGCGCCGCCACAGCAGCGTCAACGTCACCGGCTGCGACAGCGATTTTCAGCGCCACGAGCGGCCAACGCCAGTTGGTCGGTTCCTTCTGCTGAGCCAGGTCGATGGCTTCGCGTGCACGCGTGAGCTCGCCCTCGGCCTCGAGCGCCAGCGCGAGCTGCCCGTAGGCGGTGGCGCTCCAGCTCTGCGCGCGAACCGCGTCGTCAGCGGCTTCCCGGGCGGCCACAAAATCGTTCCCGCGGAACGCCGCCTGACTCTTGTCGATCTGACGTTGACTGGCCAATCCCGGGAGCATCACGACCACCGCGAGGAACGCGACAATCAACAGGCCGACGGACGTGCTCGCAGCGTTTCCGAGCGACTTGCGCGGGCTGGCGCTCGCAGCGGCAGCTGCAACTGCCACGAGCGCGAACACCGTGATCGCTGTGCTTTCCCACATCCAATCAAATGCAGCCTGGGCGACGAAGACGACGAACACGGCGATCAGCCCCGCGTGAATCCCGACAGCGCCGGAGCGACCGTCGCTCAGCTGAGCGCGCGGCCGCCAGGCGGACCAGAAGAGCCCTCCGATCAGCATCAGAAGCAACGCCAGGCCGACGACACCCGTTTCCGCGAGCGCCTCCAGAAAGACGTTGTGTACATCGCGGACGAACTCGCCGTTTGACCCGTTCCGACTCCACCAGAACTCGAACGTCCCCGGCCCTGTGCCCGTGATCGGGTGCGCAGTGAACGCATCCCAGGCTGAGTCCCAGAGGTTGTGCCGATTGCCGTTCAGCTGCGCAAGGCGCGCGTCGGAGCTAGTGGTGGTGACTACGACGTCTTTGCCGATGAACTGGTCGTAAGCCCGGCCTCCGAACACTGAGGCGAGCGCAACCAGGACGACCACCGCAACGATCACCGCGACAAATCCCAGCCTGCGGCCCCGCGTGCGCTCCATCCGTAGTTGTCGCTCCAGGCCCGCTCGCGCCACCAGCCACGCCACCAGCCCGAGCGCAGTCGAGACTGCCGCGAGGACAAGGACGATCGACATCGCCCCCTCGCTACCCGTGCCAAGGACAACCGCAGGCTCTGCGCGCACGGCAAGTATCACGACAAGACTTGCGACCGCAGCCAGCACGGTCTGGACAAACGTCAGCCACCGCCACTCGGCCAGAACCGTCACCACAACGGCACCGATGATCGCCCCGCCCACGCCAGCTCGCGAGAGCGCCAGATAGAGCCCCACGGAGCACATCGGCACCGCTGCCAGAGCCAGTCCTCGCACAAGAGCGGATCGCGCGTGACCCGCATAGGCAAGGCAGAGCGTGATCGTCATCGCGCTCCAGCACCCCACGGAATTCCAGTATCCGAACGGGTAGTTGATGCGTGTGGTCTTCAAGTTAATGGCCACTGTGTCCGATGGAAAGATTGCTGGCCACAAGCGGCTCAGCAACGTGAGAAAGCAAACAAGAACGCCGGCAGAGAGCAGACCCGCGGCGACCAGTCTCCAAGTGGTACGCCCGACCCCCAGCCAGACAAGAACCAAAACCCCCAGATAGCCAACGATGCGCGCGAACTCAGCGAATGTTCGCTCCGCGCTTTCGGTCCAGGCAAGCGACAGCAGCGTCCACGCTGCGAAGGCCAGGATCGCGACGAGCGGAACGAGCAGTACGCGAGGAGGTTTGACGGCAGGCAGCACACCGAAGATTGCTGCAACCCCGATGCCGACCCATACAAAGACCGCCGCCTGCTGCCGATCAAGTAGTGAGTACGAACCGTGATCAAGCGCATAAAACGCCAGGACGAGAAATGACACCACCAGCAATGACAGCCTCAGCCACCGCTCGCGACGCCCAGGCGCACGTTGAATCGATGTCACGTTCGCAGACACCGGGCAAGTCTAAGTACAACTTCCGTCTCATCTTTTTCACGGCGCTCTCTGTGCTCGCATGCATGCTGGCGCTGGCGAACGTCGCTTCAGCTGCCACGCCGTCAGGTGAGGATCAGTACATCGAGAAGGAGCCCTCCGGAGGAGGCAATTCCGACGCGAACGACGACGATGTGATCGTTGTTGACGCCAACGGTGACGGCGTCGTGACCCAGGCCGAGGTCAAGCAGGCCGCAGAGAAAGAAAAGAAGAAGAAGGCCAAGAAGAAAAAGAAGGCGGAGGATGAAGGCGCGACCGGAGCAACCGGTGGAGCCGCAGGCACCACGCCAGCCCCGCCTGCGACCAAGTCAGTCGCAACTGCCGCAAAGTTTGGACCGTTCAGTCGCACCACCGCGCTCGCCCTTGGCGGACTGGTTGTCCTGCTCGGCGGAGCAGCGTTCTTCTTCGGCGGATTTGGCGGAGCCAGCGCCGGCGTCGGCGGCGGCGCAGCACTCGGCGGCCCGGGTCCGCCGAAGTAGGTCGACCCCTGTGTCACCTCAAGAACTTCGATCAACGGATGACATGGAGCGTGGCCAGTTGAAGGCCCCGTCACCAGAGAATTTCACCGGTGAGCTCTTCACGCTCGACCCACCGAGATCGGTGTCCGTGTCGAGCGAGATTTCACACGCCGCCAACGGTCGAGACTCCACTTTTCGTCGCCTGCTCGGCACAAGCGATCTGATCAGCGCAACGCTTGCCCTGGTTGCCACGGCCACCTTCACGCACACGTCGCAGGTCTACTGGTCGATGTTCGCGGCGGTGCTCTTCATCGTGCCGCTCGGCAAGCTCACGGGCCTCTACGACCGTGACGCCCACGTGCTCAACCACTCGACGCTCGACGAAGTGCCCAAGCTCTTCACGCTGGCGATGATGACGACGGTGATCGCGTTCATCGCGCGCGACCTTGCGGTGCTCGGGACGCCGGGCATCGGCACCAAGCAACTTGTCTTCCTGATCTCGACGCTGACCGTCGCACTGTGCGTCGGCCGCGTGATCGCAAGATTTGCCGCGCGGACGATCTCGCCCGCCGAGCGAATCCTTGTGGTCAGCGACAGCGAGGACTGCGACCACCTGCGCCGCAAGCTCGACGTCTCTCCGGAAATCCGCGCCGAGATCATCGGCCGCGTACCGATCGCCTTCCAGGAACTCTCCGGTGGCCAGTCAAGCGCGTTGGGCGAGATCCAAGACCTCCGCCAGTTGGTGGCGACCTACCAGATTGACCGTCTGGTCGTGATACCGGGCGAGAGCAATCCCGACGAGGTCAGCGAAGTCGTGCGCGCTGTCAAGAGCATCGGCGTGAAGATCAGTCTGCTGCCGCGCCTGTTTGACGCGATCGGCTTTGCCGTCGAGAGCGACGACGTCGGCGGCGAGCAGCTGATGGGTGTACGCGACTACCGGTTGACCTCATCCTCGCTTCTGATCAAGCGCTCCACGGACATCGCCGGTGCGTCGCTCATGCTGCTGCTTGCTTCACCAGTGATGCTGCTGGCGGCGCTCGCGATAAAACTCGACTCGCGCGGTCCAGTCTTCTTCAAGCAGATCCGCATCGGTCGCCGCGGCGAAGAATTCGAAATCTTCAAGTTCCGCACCATGCGTGACGGTGCCGATCGCGAGAAACAGGAACTCGGTCACCTCAACGAAACGCAGGGACTGTTCAAGATCGAAGACGATCCGCGGATCACGCGGGTCGGCAAACTGCTGCGGGCGTCGTCGATCGACGAGCTCCCCCAGCTCCTGAACGTTCTGCGCGGCGACATGTCGCTTGTCGGACCGCGGCCACTGGTGCCGCGCGAAGACGTCGCGATCACCGGCTGGTACCGCCGCCGCAGCAGCATCACGCCGGGAATCACCGGTGCCTGGCAGCTTCACGGCCCGGTCAGCATGCCGCTCAACGAGATGATGCGGATCGACTACCTGTACGTGGCCAACTGGTCGTGGTGGTCAGACGCCAAGATCATGCTGCGTACCGTGCGTCACGTCGTGGCGCGCCGCGGCGTCTAGCGCCGTCGGCGCCCAGCATCCGACGAGCGGCGCAGACGGCCCAACAAGCCGCCCACGTTGCGCGCAGGAGCCGGCGGACGCGGAGGGAGCTTTTCACCCCGCACAATTGCCAACGGCGCATCCGTGGTGAGCCACTGCGCGAGCGCAGCATCGCCGACGTCGGCTGCGGCCTCGCTCATGCGCGGCGGACGACGATCGACGTTGTGGGAGTCACTGGAGATCACGTGGACCAGCTCGCGTTCGATCAGTTCGGCCGCTGCCTGCTTTGCGCTGCCGCCGAACCGACCGCTGAGCGACCCCGCCGTGACCTGCGTGTAGAGCCCGCGACCGACTGCGAGCTCGAGCCGCTCGATCCCACCTGGCGCCTGCACCCCGCGACTGCGTTCGGGGTGGGCGAGGATTCCGCGGATGCCCAACGCCGCAAGCCGACCGAGCTGCGTTTCGAGCTCCATCGGCCAGGCCGCGTACGGGGTCTCAAGCAGGATGTAGCCGTCGGTCGGGCCGAGAGTCAGGGCGCGCAGCTCGGAATCCGTCAGCCGCGCCAGCTGGTCGATCGCCACTTCTGCCCCGCCGTAGACCTTGAGCGGCACGCCTGCCGCTCTGATCGCCGCGCGGGCCTCTTCGACCCCCTGACGCATTCGCTCCGCTGTGGTCGGATAGCGCTCGCTCACGTGCGGCGTTGCGGCCACTGCCTGCACCCCGTCGGCAACGCACGCGCGAGCGAGTTCGACGGTGCCCGCGGCGTCGTCCGGCCCGTCATCGATACCGGGGAGAAGGTGGATATGAAGATCGATCAAGCTGTAATTGGCGCTGCAAGGGCTTGTCCTGATGTCCAAGCCGGGCGACAACTGACAATACTTCCCGTAGTTTGAGTACGGCCCCCCTTGCGACTAGTTTTAGGCACTTGAATCCAGCGGATCAACAACAGAGCGGCACGACACTCCGCGATGCGCTCGCGGTCATACGTCGTCGTCGCGGCCTGGTGATCCTCTGCGCGCTGATCGTTCCCGCGGCGGCGCTCGCGTTCTCGCTGCTGCAGGCACCGCTCTACCAGGGCCAGGCCGACGTCCTGCTCAGTCAGAAGAACCTCGCCAACAGCCTCACGAACACGCAGGACCAGTCGGTGCAGGCCAACGATGCCGACCGCGTCGCACAGACGCAGGCCGAGCTGGCTGCGACTCCGATCGTCGCGGCCAACACGCTGAAGGCGCTGAAGATCACGGACATGACGCCGACGCAGCTGCTTGAGCAGACCAACATTTCAAGCTCGCAGAACAGCGACATCCTCGTCTTCAAGATCACCGACGAGGATCAGCTGCGCGCGAAGCAGCTGGTCAACGAGTACGCCGAGCAGTACACGCTTTTCCGCACGAAGATCGACACGGCCTCGATCGGCCGCGCGCTCTCGGAGGTCACCAGGCAGCTGCAGGTCGGCGTCGCGGGCGAACCAGCCACGGGCGCGCTGCGCAACACCCTGGTCGAGAAGCGCGAGCAGCTGCGAACGCTACAGGCGTTGCAGACTTCAAACTCGTTCGTCGTACGCACGGAGGATCTCGCCGAGCAGGTCAAACCGACGCCGGAGCGCAACGTCGTGCTCGGGCTGATACTCGGCCTGATGCTCGGCATCGCGCTCGCATTTGCGCTCGACGCCCTAGACACGCGACTGCGCACAGCAGAAGAGATCGCCGACGCGATCGGCTCGCCGCTGCTCGTACGCGTCCCGCTCGAGAAAAAGCGCCGCGAAACAACCCTGCCACTGATGCTTTCGGATCCCAACTCGCCCGACACCGAGGCCTACCGGTTGCTGCGGAGCAACCTTGAGTTCGCCTCGCTCGGCAATGACGCCCGCGTGTTGCTCTTCACGAGCGCCGTCGAGAACGAGGGCAAGTCAACGACCGTCGCAAACCTGGCCGTCGCCTGCGCGCGGTCGGGCAAGAACGTCTGCCTGGTCGACCTCGACCTGCGCCGCCCGTCGCTTGAGCGCACATTCGACCTGCTGCCGCGCCCCGGCATAACCAACATCGCCGTCGGCGGCGCGACGCTTCAGCAGGCGCTCATCCGACTGCGTCTGGGCGACACGACGGGCTCGACGAGCAACGGCAACCCCGAGGGCGGCCTGTGGCTTCTCCCCTGCGGCGCGATCCCGCCAGACCCCGGTGAGTTTGTCAGCACCCAGGCGCTGGCCTCGATCATCGAGACCGTGAAGGAAAGCTTCGACCTGGTCCTGATCGACACCTCGCCGATGCTCCGCGTCGGTGACCCGATGACCCTGGCCAAGCGCGTCGACGGGATCGTCGTGATCGGTAGACGCGGCGTCGTGCGCACCGGCATGGCCAAGGAAATGAGCCGCATGCTCGCCGCCTCACAAGCCCGCACGCTGGGCGTCGTCGTGGTCGGAGGCGGCGGGACCGAGAAAGGCTACGGCTACGGCTACGGGTATGGCTACGGCTACGAGCCCGAGAGCACGGCGCCCACGGGCGTGCCTGCCTAACCCTCGTAGTTTGCTCTGATCGAGGCGATCACGGCCTCGGCCATGCCCTGCTCGCCGACTGGATTGGGATGCACGGCGTAAGTCGGCTCCGTCGGCACCACCGACTCGATCCAGCGCTTGTCACGCGGGGCACAGACATTGAATCCTCTGGACGGCTTGTAGGTGTCGACGTAGGTCATGCCGTGGCGCCTGGCCGCATCTTTGAGCTGCGCGTTCAGCTCCTGCAGGGCAGTGTCGAGATAAGTCATGTCCTCGGCCGTGAAGTTCATCTCGTCGGGACAGTCGGTGCCGTCGTTGGGCGTGATCTGCGGGTAGCCGACCACGAAAACCTGCGCGTTGGGTGCCTTGGCCTCGACGTGAGTGAGCATGCCCTCGATCAGAGGCCTGGTCGCGTGGACGGCGTCGATGAAGCCGTCCTTTCCACCGGTCTTGAACATCTCGACGCAGTTGCTGGGCTTTGACGGGTCGCGCGGCGCGCCCGCGCACTCGAAGAAGAGCGTGAGAATCTTCGCGTCGTTGCCGCTCAGTCCGATCGTCACCAGCCTGGTCTTTGCATCGAGCGGTTTGTCCTGGGGGTGGTTTGAACCCTTGGGGGTGAACTGCGGCTCGGTCAGGTCTTCTACGAACGCTCCCGAGCAGCTCATGTCCGTGAAGGAACTGGGCTTGATCGCCCTGGCGACGATGTGCGGGTAATTTGAATCCGACTGGAAGCAGGTCGCCGGAGTGCTGACGGCGATCTGTGTCGCCAGCTCGGGAGCCGCCGTGTAGGAGTCGCCGATCGCCACGTATTCGGCCGGCTTGACGTCCTTGGTGGGCGGCATCAGCGTCGTCTGGATGCCCTCAGGCAGAAATGCGAAGCCGACCAGCGCCACGGCGAGGACCACCACGAGCGTGACGATGCCGAGAACCGCGCGCATGAAAGTTGATTTCGGTAGCCGCATCCCTGATCAGTCGTCCTGCTGGTCGAGCCTAATTCGCCTGAGCATCTGGAGCGCCACATAGCTGAGATAGGCGGTGCTGACGTCGGCGGCGGCCGTCATCGCCCAGGCGGCTCCCAGCGCGCCGTGCTCGTGCACGAGCGGCGCGACGGCAATTGCGTAGACGACCCACGAGAGCACCTCGGCCGACGTGCTGGGCAGCGGAGCACCGCCACCACGCATCACGTCGCCGATCACGCGGCGGACGCTCAGCAGCAGCGCGCTGATCAGCAGCACGCGCGCGATCGGCACTGAGGCCTCGAAGGCATCCCCGAAAAGGAACGGGATCAGCCAGCCGACGATCAGCTCAAGAATGATCACGACCACGGCAGCGAACGCGGTGATCAGCGCGACTGCGTCGACCGCGCTGCGCACAGCGTGGTCTGTGCCGCGGGCCGCAGCCACGCGAGGGAATGCGACCACGCCGATCCCCATGGCCACGAAGCGCGGCAGATTCGTGAATGCCATCGCGCCGGCGTACAACCCCAACCAGTACGGACCGGCGATCGCGCCCACGACCAGATAATCCACCTGGAAAACCTCGAGCGGCGAGACGCTGCCAATCTGGCCCTTCAGGCCGTAGCTGAGGAATGTGCCTGCGGATATGTCCTCACCGCCCTCCGGCGGCAACCAGCGCAACACGATCACGACGCCCAGCAGTGCGGCCACAGAGACGATCACCGTATAGGCGACAGCAAACTCGAGCAGGTCATCGAGTCCGATCAGCACCAGCACGATCAGCGTCGCACCGTAGATCGGGATCGGGATCGTTCGAAACAGGTTGTAGGCGAGGAATCGCTGCAAGCCCTGCAGGTAGCTCGTCGCGTACATGGCGATCAGCAGGGCGGCGGTCATCGGAAGGGTCAGCCATGCCGCCTCGCGGGCGTGCGCCGAGTCGTCGGCGAATGCGACCAGAAAGACCAGTGCCGGAACCAGGACTGCGGCAAAGAGCTGGAGTGCAATGAGTTTGCGCAGGCGGCGGACAGAGCCGCGGGCGATCCCCTCATCGCGGGCCACGTAGTAGGCGACCGCAACCGGTACTCCGAGCGCAAGGATGAAAGATGCGGCAACCGCGATCGCCTGGAAGGCGGCCAGGTAGCCACGGTCACTCGGGCCCAGTGCGCGCGCAGCGATGATGCCGCTGACCACCAGCCCGAGCTGCGCGAGCATGCCAGCGGCGATCGTGCCGAGGGTTGCCTTGTCGGCGCTGGCGAGCGCCTGGCGAAGCTTTGACATGCCTAGCTGTCCACGGCCTGCTCGTACATCTCGATGAGCTGAGGGCCGACGACCGGCCAGTCGAACTTGCGCGCGAATCGCGCCCCCGAGGCGGCGTATTCAGCGCGGCGAGTGGGGTCGGCGAAGAGGTCGCTGATCGCCGCTCCGAACTTCTGCGGGTCGAGCTCGGCGACGATGCCGGCGTCTTCTCTGATGACTTCGTCGGCGAGGTTGACCGCCGGCGAGATCACCGTCGCGCATCCCGCGGCCATCGCCTCGATCACCGCGATGCCGAAGTTCTCAGAGTGCGAAGAGAGACACCAGACGTCTGCGGCGGCGAGCGCGTCGGTGCGATGCGGGTCATAGAGCGCGCCCGTGAATGTGATGTGCTCGCCGAGCCCGAGCTCAGCGACGCGGGCTTCGAGCGACGCCAGCAGGCCCTCGTCGTCGGGTCCGATGATCGCCAGCTGAGCGTCGGGCGTTGTCGCTACTACGTGCTTGAACGAATCGATCAGCAGCTCCAGCCCCTTCTTGAAGTTGATCCGTCCGAGAAACACCGCGAGCGGACCGTCAAAGCCGCTCAAGAACTCCTGACGGAAACGCGCGCCGTCGGCGTCTGCGGGCGCCAGTCGATCGACCCATGTGCCGTTGGCGACGGTGTAGCGCGGGACCGCGGGCGCGATGTCGTCGGTCAGGTCCTGCTCGGCCTGCGTCGTGACGTGAAGCAGCTCAGCGTGCTCGAGCATGCCGTCCTGCCACAGCTTCGAGGTGGCGGCCTTGCGCAGCCGGCCGCGCTGGCGCAGGTACGGGTCGAGTGCCCCGTGCAGCGAGACGATGTAGGGCACCCCGGCCTTGCGTGCAGCATGCTGAGCCGCGTACTGCGGGTGCAACCACAGCGAGTGGATATGCACCAGGTCAAAGTCCTTGACCACTTCATTCAGCCGTGCGGCCAGACCGGGCGAATAGAGCAGCCGGTGTGGGGCCTTGACCGGAAAGAGCTCGTAGTCGAGCACGTCGGCGTTGGCCGGAAGCTCTTCGGGAAGCACCGATCGCCAGTCCTTGGCCCAGGGCGCCTTGCCGAGGTCGGTGGCAAAAATCGTGCTCTGGACTCCGAGCCCCGCCAGCACCTCGGCAGCGTCCGCGACCATCGTCACCGGACCGCCGAAGCGGTTCGAAAACATCGGCACAACCTGCGCTACACGCATCGGGGAATGTCCTTCGGCGCCATCGCGCACCAAGGATAGAGGGGTAGACTCGGGCGCCCGCAATGGCGAACTCGACAGCAAATCTCACCGGAAAGCTGCGCGATCAGACACGCAAGGCGAAGAAGCTCGCCGTTCTGGTGCGCAACAAGCGCTGGCGCGCCGCCGTGAAACAGGGAGTCGCCGCGACCGTCGAGCACGCTCACGTCGGCTGGGACAGCGATTTCGCCACCGTCCTGGACGTCGGCGGTCACCACGGGCAGTTCACGTTGTTCGCACTGGAGCGATTCCCCGGCGCGCAGATCATCACCTTTGAGCCGCAGGCCGAAGGAGTCGCCAAGATTCGTAGCGCAGTTGCCGGCGACGCCCGGGTGAGAATCCTCAACTACGCGCTCTCAGACAGTTCCGGCGAGGCCGAACTGCACATTTCGAAACGCTCGGACTCCTCTTCGTTGCTGCCGATCGGGGAAGGACAGACGACTGCATATCCGGGAACCGAAGAGGCGACCACCGAGGTGATCGCGCTCGAGACGCTCGACAACCTGATGACCGAGCCGCCCGCACGGCCGGTGCTGCTGAAGATCGACGTACAGGGCGCAGAGCTTGCTGTGCTCCGCGGCGCAGAGAAGACGCTGGCTGCGGTCGATTCGATCTTCGTCGAGTGCTCATTCGTCGAGCTCTACGAGGGACAGGCACTCGCCAACGAAGTGATCGAGTTCCTCGCGGCGCGTGGCTTCCGTTTCGCCGGTGTCTTCGGCCCCGCCTACGACTCGGACGGCCGCTGCCTGCAGGTGGACGCGCTGTTCAGGCGCAACGACTGAAACTTCGTCAGTAGATCATCTTCGTCGTGCGGTGGAAGAACGCGGCGTCCTGCGGCAGGTCGGCGACGCGCTTCGCCGGGACACCCGAATAAAGGCCCGGTTCCTCGTGGGCCGCGCGCACCGTTGATCCGGCAGCGACGACGCTGTAGTCCGGGACAACGGCTCCGCCCAGCAGCACGCAGTTGGAAGCGACCATCGTGCGGTTTCCGATCGTCACGGGCTTGGCCGTCTGCGAATTGGAGCGAATGTCCACGCCGTGGGTGAGCACCGTTGAGCGGTACCCGGCGATCCCGGAGAGCTCGCCGATTGTCACCTTTGCGTTGCAGTCGACAATGTGGCGGTGAAGTATCACGGAGCCGAATTTGATCTCCAGAGACGGGTCCCGGCCTTCGACCTGCTGGAAGAACTGAGTGTCGCTGAGCGGGATCGCGGTGATCCAGTTGAAGCGGCCGATGTCGACCTCTTCATGCAGCAGGCACTCGCGCAGTCCGCGGATCAGTGTCAGCGAAGCGATCCCGGAGTCCTCGGCCATGTAGAGGTGCTCAACGGCGATGAAACTGAGGCCGATCCGGGCCGTCGGATGCACCTCGTGCCCGAACATCCTGCGCAGGATCTTCTGCCGCCTTTCGCCGCTGAGGAACAGCGACGTGAAGACAATCACAACCGGCTGAATGAGTCCCTTCATCCAGCGCCTCTGGTCTGCTGCAACATCGATTCCGAGGCTATCACCCACCCCTTGTCGCAGGGCACAATCAAGGCTATTCTGACGACGATGGCCCCGACCACGATCCCCCTTCGTGCGGAGCGCCCCGTAGACACGCGTCTGGCTGTACTCACCGCGATCGGTGGCGGCATGCTGACCGTGATTGTCACGTGGGCTGCGCTCACCGCGATCGACAACAACTTCCGCCCTTCGCCGCTGATGCTGGCGCCGTTCGCGCTGGCCATCGCTGCCGTGCCGTTCTACTGGCTGCGGGTCGACTTCCCGAAACCGGCGATCGCTCGCCTGCGCGCTCCGCTAGACCCGCTCGCGCTGGGCCTGCTGACGCTCTCGATGATGACGATGACCCTCAACGGCGTTCGCGCGGCGGGCACGCTTGCCGTGAGTGATGTCTTCCTGCTGCTCGCTGCTGCTGCTGCAACGCCTGCGCTGTTTGACCGTCGACTGGGACGCCAGTTCATGCTCCCGGTCTGGATTACGGTGCCGGCGCTCCTGATCTCGCTGGTCGGCCTGATCTCGATCGTCTTTCTCGATGACTCGCTTGTATCACTGGCCGGACTGCTGCGGCTGATCGCCGCCATGACACTCGTGCCGCTCGTCCTGGGCGCAATCGGCGGCGAGCAGCGTGCGCTGGTGTGGCTGGTGGACATGTGGATCGTCTCGGCGATGATCAACTCGGCCGTCGCGATCGGTGACTTCGGTCTGCAGCTCGGAATTGGCGAGCGCATCACTCACGTGATCTCGGCCGGTCGCTCGACGGGCCTGACAACGCACTCAAACCACCTGGGCGTGGCGATGTGCATGACGACGCCGCTGGTGCTCGGACGCATGGTCGTCGCGAAGACCCGGGTGCTGCAGTACTCGTTCTTTCTCGCGCTCTGCGTGCTCGGGCTCGCCGTCCTGTCCACAGGATCCCGCGGCGCGCTGGTCGGATATGTGCTCGCGGTGCTGATCGGGACCGCGATGCTCCCGGCCGCGATACGCAGGAAGACCTGGAAGTGGGTGTTTGTCGCGGGCATCGCCGGAATGCTGATGGCCGGAGCCGCCTTCCGCGGCGAGGCGCTCAACTCGATCGAGCGCATCACCGGCGGTGGCGCGGAGGTCCGCGCCCAGGTCTCCGACTCGGATGAGGAGCGCTCCGGTGCACGCGAGGCGGGGATTCAGCAGTTTGTCGGGAATCCGCTGCTCGGAGCAGGCCTCGTCAACGCCCAGGACGCACACCTGATCTATCTGCAACTGGCGGCCAGCACCGGCGTGGTCGGTCTGACCGCCTTCCTGATTTTCCTGGTCGGATCGGTTGCGTCCTCGCGAAGAGTCATCCGCGATCCGAACCTCGACCTCGAGTCCGCGGCGATCGTCGCCGCGGCCGGAGCTGCAGTGGTGGTGTGGGCTGTACTCGGTCTGGTCGAGAATCAGCTTGCTGACCGCTATCTGTATGTACCTAGCGGACTGATCGTTGCGGGCCTCTGGTATCGAACGCTGACCAGGGCCGAACGGGAGGAAAACAACCCCCCGAGCGCGAACGCTTGACTTTGCCGTCCAACTGAAACTTATGAGCATCGAAACCCAGACCAACACGCCCGGCGAGGCCGGCGGCAGCCGCAAGCCGCCCTCAACGATCTTTGACGTGATCGGGGTGCTGCGCCGTCACTGGATTCTGATCGTGCTGCTGACCGTGATCGGCGGTCTCGCCGCCTTCGCCTACACAGTGCGCCAGGAAAAGGTCTACGAGGCCGTCGCGACCACCCTCGTGCAGCGCCAGTCGCTGGCAAAGAGCCTCAACAACATCATCGACCCGGGCGCGCAGGTCAACGAAGGTCCTCGGGTGCTCGAGGCGCAGGCCAAGCTCGCCAAATCCCCCGAGGTCGCCGCCGCGACCCTGGCCGCAGTTCCGGGCACGGGGCTTGATGTCAACCAGCTGCTCGCCAGCGTCGAGGTGACGCCCGACGTCAACGGCGACCTGCTCGATTTCGCACTCACCAACGGTGACGGCGACACGGCCGTGAAACTCGTCAACGAGTATGTCGATCAGTACGTCATCTACTCATCCAAGGTTGCCAAGCAGTCGGCCGTAGAGGCCACCGTGACCGTTCGCAAACAACTGCGCCAGCTCGAACGCGACGGCTCCCGCGACACCCAGGGCTACCAGCAGCTCCAGCGCAACCTCGACTCGCTGCGATCGATCACCTCCCTGAGCACCCCGACCGCTCAGGTGATCGCCAAGGCGACCGGCTACGAGAAAACCAAGCCAAAGATGCTGATCGCACTCGTGCTCGGCTTCGTCCTCGGCCTTGCCATCGGACTTGGCGCGGCTTTCCTGCTGGACGCTCTGGACGGACGTGTGCGCTCACCGGTCGCGATAGCGGAATACCTGGGGATGCCCCTGCTCGCAGTCATGCCGGCCGGGCGGCGGGCGAGCGGGCCGATCACCGGTGCCAGGCACGACGAGGCCAGCGAAGAGGCCTGCCGCGTCCTGCTGGCGGCGATCGAAGGCGCCGAGGGCGGCGGACCTGTCGGAAGCCTGCTGGTGACCGGAGTCGCCAACCCTTCCACCTACTCAAGCATCGCCGCAAACCTTGCGCTGGTCAGTGCCCGCGCCGGTCGCGACACAGTCCTGCTCGACGTCGGCTTTCGCAACGCCAGCCTGACCCGGCTGATGGGCGTCAATTCCCATCTGGGCACATTGGACATCCTGCTCGGCGGCGCTTCAGTCGCTGACGCTTCGTTGCCGATGGGCAACGAGGGCTCGGGCCTGGCCGGTCGTCTGCGGATGATTCCGATCGGCAAGAACTCAGCCGACGCGACGAGTCTGATCGGCTCGCTGGCGGTGAAGGAGCTGATCGGCCGCCTTACCGCGAACGACACGCTCGTGATCGTCGATGCCGGGGCAACACTGGACGCAAGTGAGGCGGTTTCGGCTTCAGGCTTTGTCGACAACGTCCTGTTTGTGGCCGCAACCGACGACGCCAAGCACGAGGCTCTGGCCGACGCCCGCCGGCGGCTTGATCTGATTTCCGCGAGGCCGATCGGCGTCGCGGTCATCGAAGTGCCGCAGCAGTAGCGCTCAGCCGGCTGGCTGCTGTTGGTAGACGCGGACGTAGTCGGTCAACAGGCTGACACCGTCCGGCGTGTTGTGGCCCTTGCCGAGCGCCTGCTGGATGATCAGGTACATCGCCTCGTGCGGGACTGCATCGCCGGTGAACGTCGGGCCGGCTACGCCATCGATGAAAGACTGCACGCCGATCTCGTTCCATAGCATCCCGTAGGTGTGCCACTCGTCAGTCAGGAGCCTGTCAGAAGACCACGCGGACTGGTACCGGTGATCGGCCTGGGTGCCCCAGTGGGTTGACAGATAGGCGTGCTTGTCGGTGTCGGAATCGAAGAACTCGAAGATGTCGATCTCTGGCGGCCAACCAACCTGGCTCGGAAGCATCCAGAATGCCGGCCAGCAGCCGTCACAGGCGGGCACCCGCATGCGCGCTTCGACGTAGCCGTACTTGAAGCTGAAGCGCTTGTTGGTGTTGACCATGCCGGTCGTGTAGTTGGAGCCGTCGAGCGCGCGTTGTTTGCGGATCGTCTGGACGAGGTTTCCGCTGGAGACGGTCGTGTTGGCGGGCATGTAGAAATCGTCTTCAAGGTTGCTGTACGCGGTGCCGCCCTTGATCCAGTCGTCGCGCTGGTCATTGAACTTGGTGCGGTCGAGCTGCGTGCCGCTGAACTCGTCGCCGAAGATCTGGGTCCAACCGTCGGCGCCGCTGAGAATCTCAGGGATCAGTGGCGACGGCTGCGTCGGGACCGGGGCCGGAGGCTCGGGCTTGCTCGGTGCCTTGGAGCCGGACTTCGTCCTGCCGTTGGCGACGATCACCTTGATCAGCTGAGAATAACTGTAGGAGCGGGATGCCCCGCCCTTGCGGCTCTTGCGCAGGACCGCCTTGACGCGGAAGCGGTAGTCGCCGTCTTCCAGCTTGGTGGTGTCGACCTTGAAGTGGTACGGAGCGCGACCGTCAACGGCGACGCGCTTCTTCCCGAGCCAGACCTGGACGACTCTGGTGCGCCGGGCAAGAGCGCTGCCCACTTGCGCCTTGATCACAACGACATCCGAGATCGTCGCTCCCGAGCGCGGCGAGCTGACGGTCACTCCCTCCTCCGCAACTCCGGCAGAGGCGCCGGGAGCGAAGATGGCCAGGACGGATGCGAGCACAATGAGGGACAGTCCGACGGGCCTGAGAGCTGGGTTCGGAGTGTTTGACTGTGAGCTGGAACGGAGCGGAGAAGCGAACATTGTCCCGCCTGTATCGGCGGACGTTCGATGCTTTCCCCAGCGCAATAAACGCCTGTACTAGACGAACGTATTACCCCGGTCCTACCAGTATTTTTGTCGGTCTAGGTGCCCGCGGGCTGCCAGACACGCACGTAGTCAGTGCGCATCTGCGATCCGTTGGGCGTCGCAAGCGTGTTGACGGTCGAGAGCGCGAGAATCAGATACATCGGGACCTGCGGAACCGCGGCGCCGGTCAGGACCGGCCCGGGAACGCCGTCCAGGAAGGGTTGGATCTTGTCTCCGGTCCAGAGGAATCCGTACGTGTGCCAACTGTCGGTGTAGTCGGTCGTCGTGCCGCAGGGCGTCGTGTAGTAGTAGAGCTCAGACTGCAGGCCGGTCGCGTCTCTCCAGTGGCTTGCGACAAATGGCCTGCGTTCGGCTGCGGCTGTGTCGATGAACTCGAACATGTCGACCTCAGGCGGCCAGGTGTTGATGGTTGGCAGCGTCCAGAAGACGGGCCAGCAACCGAGACAGCTCGGAACCCGCACGCGGGCCTCGATGTAGCCGTACTTGAAACCGAAGCGCTTGTCCGTGTTGACCATGCCGGTGGTGCGAGGAAAGCTGGCGGGCACATACCTTGGATCGCCGGCAAGCTCTTCCTTGACGGTCAGGTTCAGTGAGCCCTTGCTGACAGTCGTGTTCTCGGACCTGTAGAAAGCACCCTCGCGGTCGTTGTACGGCTGTCCGCCGATGATCCAGTCATCGCGCTGGTCATTCCACTTTGTGCGGTCGAGCGCCGTGCCGTTGAACTCGTCGCGAAACTTCAACTGGTAATTCTGCTTCTTCAGGTCTGCAATCGGGCCGGGCAGCGCGAGCTTCTTGTTTGCCACAGTCCTGACGCCTTTGTTCTTGACGTTCACGTAGACAGCGCGCAGGAACTCACAGACCTTCCGGTCGGGACCTTTGCCGCTTTTCGACTTGACAAGCAGGCTGACGCGAAATGTGTGCTGGCCGTTGGTCAACTTGCGCGTGTCGACATTCAAGGAATAGGGCGGCTTGCGGTCTGTACCGACGCGATCGCCGTCGACCCAGAACTCGATGCCCCACGCACGTCGTTGGAGGTTCTTCTCCAGCAGTGCCGAGAACTTGACCTTCTTCTTGACCGTCTTGTTGTTCGCCGGCGAGGCCAGCACAAACGTGTTGGACCGCGCTTCGGCCGAACCGGCACCAAGAGCAAGCACCAGGGCAGTCGCGAGCAGACTCAGCGCCAGAACGCGGAAAAGGGCATGCACGGCTGGATGCCGTGCGCTGCCCATAAACCGATCTATGCCAAAAATTGTGTAAGTTGGGGTCATTGTGCGCATCTAAGAAGTAGCGGAGGTTTGCTCGGCTGTCAAGTTTTCGCTACCGCACTTGCCAAATCTAAAACCGCAACTATGCTGATGTTGCGGCTCTGCTCGGAAGTTTTTTTTTGGAAATCTACCTCGGCCGCAGAAAACTCAGGATGAGAATTCAACTTTGGAGCTACAACTACGCCCCTGAGCCGACCGGAATCGGCCCTGTGAGCGCAACCTGGGCCAAGGCAATGACTGCCCTGGGCCACGACGTCACTGTTGTTGCGGCGCACGCGCACTACCCCGAGCCGGTCTGGGGCAAGAGCCTGCGGCCGACCAGGACCACCACGGACGGCGTCGATGTCATCCGCCTTCCGCTCTGGATCGGTCGCGGCACGGCCAAAGAGCGCATGCGCCAGGACGCCTCGTTCTCGGCAGCACTCATGGCAGCACTCCCCTCGCTCCCCCGGGCCGACGCCCGCGTGGTCGTCTCTCCGTGCTTCCCCGCGCTGGCCACCGCGATCGCCGCGTCGAAGCTGGACAAGACGCCTTGGATGCTCTGGGTGCAGGACATCCTCCCTGACGGCGCCGTGGACACAGGGCTGCTCAATGAAAAGAGCCTGCCCGCCCGCTTCTCGCGCAAGCTCGAACTCGCCGCCTACAAAAGCGCGGAGCGCGTCGTGGTGATCTCAGACAACTTCAAGTCGAACCTGACAAAGAAAAAAGTGCCGTCGTCGAAGCTCAGCCGCGTCTACAACCCGGCGACCGTCGACATCGCCGACCTGCCTCGTACCGATTTCAGCGGAGCGCCGAAGATTCTCGTGATGGGCAACATCGGGCACTCGCAGGGCCTGGTCAACGTCGTCAAGGAGTTCGAGTCGTCTGATCGACTGCGCGACCTCGACGCCAGGCTCGTGATCACCGGCACCGGCGTGGCAGCTGAAGAGCTGCGCGCCTCGATCACCACCGACCGCGTGGAGATGCTCGGTCTGGTCAGCGACGAACGGCTCAAAGAAGAGCTGAGCACGGCCACCTTCGGGCTGGTCAGCCAGCTCGACACGCTGCCCGAATTCAACTTCCCGTCCAAGCTGATGAACTACCTGGCCCATGCGCTGCCGGTGATCGCGTCTGTCGGCCCCGAGTCCGAAGTCGCATCCGTGATCAACGAGACCGAGGCCGGCTGGGTCGTCGACAACAGCAAACCCGGCGCCCTGGCAGCCACGATCGCAGCTGCGCTTGAGCTGCCCGGCGAGCTCGAGGTGCGCTCGGCCGCCGCGCATCGCTTCGCGACCGCCAACCTGACCCCCGCAGCCTTCGCATCTGCTTTTGAAGAGCAGCTCGAGGACATGCTCGGCATCGCGCCGAAGCCGACCCGCGTGCCCGTACCGGTGCCCGTGGGGGAGCAGGTTGCCACGCATCACGCGCGTCGGCAACGCCGCATCACTGACCGCGAGCAGTCAAACACGCGGTCGCGTGATGCGGTCGGTGTGGTGCATCGACGCGCTGCTACCCACGAGTAGAGCGAAAGTATTCAACACGCAGGAAGTGTCTCAAAATCGTTTGCGACAGGTGGCAATTTTGTTTCATCGGTACTAGGATTCAAAAGAACACGTTGACCGAGTCACTGATGACGAATTTCAACGTATCTCGGTAGGACCAGAACACATACAAATGAAGGTTCTCAGCGCGCTTCTGGCGCGCTTTCAAAAGGGAAACTTCACGGACGTCCAAAACGGGCAGGAAGGCCCGATTGAAAGTTATGGCGAACGAACCGAACACAGCTTCGCAGCGCGAATTTTCGACTGACTTCGACATCAGCAGCCTCACCGGTGGCTTTGATCCGGAGACGCTGTTCAACGATTACGTTCCGGACGAAGCGGTCGCAGCAGACGCTCCCGCTCCGACGCGCCTTGATGAGGCCTACCGCCATGAGTTCGAGCTGCTAGACCAGCCTGACGCGCTTGCTGAAGACCACCCGTCGCGCGTCAGCGACACGGTGTTGCGCCGCGCACTGGCAGTGTCCGACCTGATCGGCGTCGCCGCCGCGTTCGCGCTCACGTCGGCGCTTTTTGCAACTTTCCAGCTGGACCTCATGACCGTCGCCATCCTCGTGCTCGTCGTGCCGGTCATGAAGTTGATCGAGCTCTACGACCGCGACGCCAATCTTCTGCACAAGACCACGCTCGACGACGTGCCGCGCATCTTTGCCGCGTCGATGCTTTTCACGCTGATCGCCTACTCGACCCGTGACCTGGTCAACGACGGCTCCGTTCCGATCGCCTCAATGTCAATGCTGCTGCTCTGCGCCAGCATGTCGATTTTCATCACGCTCTTCCGCCGCACCACACGTACCGTCGTGCGGGCGATGACCCCCGAGGAGCGGCTGCTTGTGATCGGCGGCTCGGAAGACGCCGAGCGGCTGCGGTACCGCCTCGAGAAGAGCGTCACCATCAACGCCCGCGTGATCGCTCGCGTGCCGATCGCCTTTGCCGAACTGCCCTATGGACCTTCGCGACTGCTGAGCCGCCCCCGTGATCTTGAACGCGAGGTCCGCGCTCACCAGATCGACCGCGTCGTGATCATGCCCGGTCAGCGCCACTCCAACGAAGTGGCTGACCTGATCCGCACGATCCGCAGCATCGGCGTAAAATTGAATGTCCTGCCCAATGCCGGCGATGCAATCGGTGCCGTGACCCTGACCGACGACGTCGAGGGCATTCAGATGCTGGCGATCCGGGACACGCAGATGTCGGGCTCGTCTCGCCTGCTCAAGCGATCGATGGACGTTTGCGGCGCATTCTTCGGCCTGCTTCTGCTTTCGCCGCTGCTGCTGACTGTTGCGATCTTGATCAAGCTCGACTCGCCCGGGCCGGTGTTCTACCGCCAGAAGCGGATCGGCCGCGACGGCAAGACCTTTGAGATGATCAAGTTCCGCTCGATGGTTGTCGGCGCCGACGCCCAGAAGAGCGAGCTCGCACACCTCAGCCAGACTGACGTGATGTTCAAAATCGAAGATGACCCGCGCATCACCCGCATCGGCTCTTTCATCCGCAAGTCCTCGATCGACGAGCTGCCGCAGCTTGCGAACATCCTGCGCGGTGACATGAGCCTCGTCGGCCCGCGCCCGCTGGTCCCGGAAGAGGACGCCGCGATCACCGGCTGGTACCGCCGCCGCAGCCAGATCACGCCCGGCGCAACCGGGGTCTGGCAGTTGCTGGGCAAGGTGCGTATACCGATCGATGAGATGGCCAAGCTCGACTACATGTATGTCGCCAACTGGTCGCTGTGGTCGGACATCAAGATCATCACCCGCACCGTCACGCACGTTGTACTGCGCCGCGGCCTCTGAGGCCGCCCCCCGCAACAGCTAGTCCTGGCCGAACGCCCGGGCGAGCGCTTCACGGACGCTGTGCGCGCCGGAAGGGTCGCCTTTGGCGACAGGGAAGAGCGTGTGCGTGAGACCGAACTTGACGGCTTCAGCGACGCGTCGGTCGGACTGCGTCACCGGCCTCAGCTCGCCGGTCAGGCCGACCTCTCCGAAGCAGACGAGCGGCACGGCACGGCCGTCGGCTGCCATGCCGGCGGCAAGCTCAACGCCGCGGGCGGAGGATGCGACTGCGAGCGCGACGGCGAGATCAGCGCCGGGCTCATCGATGCGCACGCCGCCCACCACGTTCACGAACACGTCGTGCCCGCTCAGGCTGACTCCGGCATGACGTCCGAGCACGGCGAGGATCAGTGAAAGCCGGTTGCGGTCGATACCGTTGACCACCCGCCTCGGCGGATCGGACTCTGCGCGCGAGACCAGCGCCTGGATCTCGATCAACATCGGGCGCGTGCCCTCCATGGCGGCGAAGATCACGGAGCCGGGATTGTTGGTCGCGTCACCGACGAAGCGCGCGGAGGCGTCGAGGACCTCGACCAGTCCGTGCTCTTTCATTTCGAAGACACCGACCTCGTTGGTGGAACCGAAGCGATTCTTCTCGGCGCGCAGGGTGCGAAACGTGCGATCGCGCTCGCCTTCGAAGTGCAGCACGCAGTCGACCAGGTGCTCGAGCACGCGCGGTCCGGCCAGCGAGCCCTCTTTGGTGACATGGCCGACGAGCAGCATGGCGATGTCACGCGACTTGGCGACCTGCATCAGTCGCGAAGCAACCTCGCGAACCTGACCGACGCTGCCCGGCGCCCCGGAAAGATCAGCGCAGTAGAGCGTCTGGACCGAGTCGATGACGCAGACCTCGGGCTTGGGCGACTGCGCTTCGATCGTCGCGATCACGCTGTCGAGATCTGTCTCGGCAATGACGGGAACGCCCATCGCCGCCGCGCCGAGGCGCTCGTGACGTACGCGGATCTGTTCCGGTGATTCCTCACCGGAGACATAGAGGACGGCAGTGCGGTTGGCAACGAGATTGCCCAGCGCTGCGCCGACGAGCGTGGACTTGCCGATCCCCGGAGCGCCGCCGAGCAGCACCAGAGACCCGGGGACGAGCCCGGTGCCTGCGGCATCGCTGCCACCGAGCACGCGGTCAAACTCGCCGATCCCGGTCGGGATACGCCGGATGCGTGCTGCTCGGACCTCGCTCAGGATCACCGGCTCGACGACTGGACCGCGCGGGCCGCGTGAGGCGGGCACGGCAGCGGGCACGGCAGCGAGCCCGCTGCTGCCCGCGGCCGCGGGATCAACAGTGCCTCCGATCCCCCTTCGCGCACCCTTGCCCACCGACGGCGAGGGGGCGGCTTCCTCTATGAGCGTGTTCCATGACTGGCAACCAGGGCATTGTCCGTGCCACTTGCGTTCGACGGTGCCGCATTCATTGCAGACGAAGATGGAGGTTGGAGTCTTGGTGCTCGCCATGCACCAGAACATATGTTCGTGCGCGGACGGAAACCCGTTCCGAGCGCGTAGCGCTACTCGGAGCCGGGCTCGGCGCCGAGCTTGAGCACCTTCGCTCGCGCGCTCGACATGACAACGCCGCCCGCAGGGACGCTCTGCATCAGCACCACGTTCGGTCCGACGCTTGCGCCGTCCCCGATCGTCAACGGCCCGAGCACCTTTGCGCCAGTGGCGATGGTCACGTCGTCGCCGAACTCGATGAACTGCTTGTTCGGGTCGCCGCCGATGTCGGAAAATCCAATCGCGATGCCTGTTCCCGCGAGCCGGAGGTTCTTGCCGGCGGAAAAGTACGACGAGACAACGACACCCTGCGGGTGAGGAATCTGGAGGCCCGGACCGATTGTCGCGTCTGCACGGACCTGAGCCCCGGTCGCAAACAGGTTGAACCGATCGACGATGGCCGAGAGCTTGGGCCCCGGGAACGGCGCCTGCCTGAGCCATTGCGAGAACCGGAACAGCCCGACGGCGCATGCCCCTGCGTTGAGGAAGAACATCACGATCAGATAGACCCAGAACTTCACGCCCGTCATGCGGCCGTAGCGCTCGATCATCGGACCCGAGTCCATTGCAGCGCGAATGTCTTCGGCAAAGATCAACTGTTCAGACTGCGGCTAGTTCTCAGTCGGCGCTTCCGCGTCGGTCGAGGCTGCCCCGCCGTCGTCGTCGGCCGGCGCCGCGGGATCCGCGCCGTCGACTTCTGCGTCGGCTGCCTCTGCCTCGGCGCCAACGGCGACCGGTGCCTTCTTCTTGGCACGCGGCTTCTTCGGCTTGACGATCTTGATTTCGACTTCGAGGCCGTCGTTGGGACCACCCTTGATCTCTTCGGGCAGGCGTTCGACGACCACGGTCGAGCCGGGTTCGATCTTCTCGGACAGGACCTTGTCGGAAACCGGGTCCTCCACGTAGCGCTGGATCGCGCGACGCAGGGGCCTTGCGCCCATCGACGGATCCCAGCCCTTGTCCACGAGCAGTTCTTTCATGCCCTCGGACAGCTCGAGCTGCAGCTCCATCTCTTTCATGCTGGTGCGGACGCGGGCGATCATCAGATCGACGATCTCCTTGATCTCGTCGCGCGTGAGCTTGTGGAAGACGACGATCTCGTCGATGCGGTTGATCATCTCGGGACGGAAGACCTTCTTCAGCTCGCCCATGATCCCGGTCTTCATGTCCGCGTAGGACAGGCCGGCGTTCTCTTCGCCGAGACTGAAGCCGTAACTTGCGTCCTTGGCGATCTCTGCGGCGCCGATGTTGCTGGTCATGATGATGATCGAGTGACGGAAGTCGACGGTGCGACCCTGCGAGTCGGTCAGGCGCCCGTCTTCGAGGATCTGCAACAGGATGTTGAAGACGTCAGGGTGGGCTTTCTCGATCTCGTCGAGCAGCAGCACCGAGTACGGCTTGCGGCGCACGGCTTCTGTGAGCTGGCCACCCTCGTCGTAGCCGACGTAGCCCGGAGGCGATCCGACCAGCCTGGAAACGCTGTGCTTCTCCATGTATTCGGACATGTCGATGCGGACCATCATGTCCGGGTCTCCGAACAGGAAGTCCGCGAGCGTGCGGGCCAGCTCTGTCTTACCGACACCGGAAGGTCCGAGGAAGATGAATGAGCCCGTCGGGCGCGTCATGTCCTTCAGTCCAGCGCGGCTGCGGCGGATGGCCTTTGAGACGGCGGTGACTGCGGCCTCCTGGCCGATCACGCGCTTGTGCATCTCTTCTTCCATGCGCATGAGTTTCGCGGTCTCGCCCTCGGTGAGCTTGAAGAGCGGAATGCCCGTCCACATGGACACGACGTCTGCGATCTCTTCCTCGCCGATGACTGGGCGCTCGCCGGATTCGCCGGACTCCCACTGCTCTTCGAGCTCGCGCTTCTTGTTGGTGATCTTGCGCTCCTGGTCGCGCATGCTGGCGGCCTTCTCGAAGTCCTGGTTCTCTATGGCGGCCTCTTTGTCGCGGCGCACCTGCTCGATCTCTTCTTCGAGCTCGCGGTAGACCGGCGGCGCGGTCATCGATTTGATGCGCATGCGGCTGGCGGCTTCATCGATCAAGTCGATCGCCTTGTCCGGCAGGAAGCGGTCCGAGATGTAGCGGTCTGCGAGGTCCGCCGCGGCCTTCAGTGCCTCGTCGCTGATCGTGACCTTGTGGTGGACTTCGTAGCGTTCGCGCAGTCCCTGGAGAATCTGAACAGTCTCGTCGATTGAGGGTGGCTCGACGACGATCTTCTGGAAGCGACGCTCGAGGGCGCTGTCGCGCTCGAGGTACTTGCGGTACTCGTCCAGAGTCGTTGCGCCGATCGTCTGCAGCTCGCCACGGGCGAGCGCCGGCTTGAGGATTGAGGCGGCGTCTATCGCGCCTTCGGCCGCGCCCGCGCCGACGAGATTGTGCAGCTCGTCGATGAAGAGGATGATGTCGCCGCGCTGGATGATCTCCTTCATCACCTTTTTGAGGCGCTCCTCGAATTCACCGCGGTACTTGGAGCCTGCGACCAGGGCCGCGAGATCAAGGGTGTAAATCTGCTTGTCGCGCAGGAGGTCGTGGACCTCGCCGTTGCTGATCTTGGTCGCCAGACCTTCGACCACGGCGGTCTTGCCCACGCCGGGCTCGCCGACCAGAACCGGGTTGTTCTTGGTGCGGCGGCTGAGGATCTGCAGCAGCCGCTCAATCTCGTGTTCGCGGCCGACCACAGGGTCGAGCTTGCCGTCCTGTGCGAGCTTGGTCAGGTTGCGACCGAACTGATCAAGCAGCTTGGAATTCTTCTTGCCCTCGGCGGTGCCGGCCGCGCCGGAACCAGAGCTGCCGCTGCCAGAGCTGCCGCTGCGACGACCACCGGGGCCGGAGAGCATGCGGACGACTTCGTTGCGGATCTTCTCGGAGTCGGCGTCGAAGTCGAGCAGGATGCGCGCAGCTACGCCCTCGTTCTCGCGGACCAGGCCCAGCAGGATGTGTTCGGTTCCGATGTAGTTGTGGCCAAGACTCAGCGCTTCGCGCAGGGCGAGCTCGAGCACTTTTTTGGCGCGCGGGGTGAACGGGATCTGACCGGATGTGACCTCTTCACCGGAGCCGACGATGCGCACGACCTGGGCGCGCACCCGCTCGACGGTGATGTCGAGTGACTCGAGGACACGGGCAGCAAGGCCCTCTTCTTCGCGCAGCAGTCCGAGCAGTATGTGCTCCGTGCCGATGTAGTTGTGCTTCAGGGTGCGCGCCTCTTCTTGGGCCAGTACAACCACCTGACGGGCGCGCTCGGTGAACCGTTCAAACATAAGTAGCTCCTGTGTGCCTGTTGCCGAGTCTCGCGCCGGACCTCTCGCGACGGCTCAATGGCTATTGGTATCGGC
>JAEMRJ010000094.1 GCA_016463365.1 Thermoleophilaceae bacterium
ACAAGACGCTTGAGTTCACGCGTCTTGCGATCAAGGCCGGGCACGTCGTGCGCGTGGTCCAGACGCCCGAGAGCCTGAACTTCGTCGGCAGATCCTCCTACGAAGGGATTACTGGCGCGCCGGTTCTCACGAGTCAGTTCGAGGCCGATCCCGCCGGCGGCGTGTTTCCCGACCAGGAGCGCCCCGAACACGATCCGATCGCCCACCTTGCGCTCGCAGAGAACTGCGACGTCTTCCTGATCGCCCCGGCGAGCGCCAACACGATCGCCAAGATCACCGCAGGAATGGCCGACAACATGGTCACCGCGCTCGCGCTGACCTGCCGCAAGCCGCTGATCGTGGCGCCGGCGATGAACAACGACATGTACCTCAGCGCAGCGACCCGCGAGAACATCGAGACCCTGCGCCGCCGCGGAACCACCGTGCTTGATCCGGGCACCGGCGAGCTGGCATCCAAGGGCGAGCACGGCGTCGGCCGCCTGCCGGAGCCGCCTGAGTTGCTCGAGGCTGTCGAGCGCGCGCTCCAGGGCGGCGCCGAGTACGCGCCACGCTCGCTCGACGGACTGAAGCTCCTGATCAGCGCCGGCGGCACGCGCGAACCGATCGACGAGGTCCGCTTCGTCGGCAACCGCTCCTCAGGAAAAATGGGATTTGCGATCGCAGACCAGGCTGCCGCGCGCGGGGCGGAGGTCACGGTCATAGCTGCCAATGTCGCGCTTGAGCGCAACCCGGCAGTCAACTACGTCAACGTCTCAACCGCAGCTGAGCTTGAAGCGGCGGTCCGCGAACACTTCCGCGACAGCGACGCCCTGATCATGGCCGCCGCCGTTGCAGATTTCACTCCGGCTGCGCCGAGCGAAGGCAAGATCAAGAAGGCCGGTCGGCAGGGGATGGAGATCGAACTGGTCGCGACAAACGACGTGCTCAAGGGATTGAAGGATCTGCGCCGCGACGGCCAGGTCGTCGTCGGCTTCGCCGCGGAAGCGGGCGAGGCGCTCCTGCCCGAAGCTCAGCGCAAGCTCGAATCCAAAGGCCTTGACATGATCGTCGCCAATGACATCGCCGACCCCACGATCGGATTCGAGGTCGACGCCAACCAGGTCACGCTGATCACCGCCGGTGGGCAGCCCGAACATCCACCAAGGGGCACCAAGTCGCAGATCGCGGCCGTGATTCTTGACCGGGTGGGTGCACTTCTGCGCCCGGCGCCCGATCAATCGGCGGCTCGTACCTCCCGCCCGGTATAATTCCTCTCGCAGTCCTCCTTGATAACGGTGTTGCCCTGAGTTTCCGGGGATTTATGACTCGCCGCGTTTTTTGGAAGTGGGCCCAGTTGCCCACTTTTTTGTTGGGGTGGTCTGCCAGAGAGACCACCTGATGATTGACAAAATCCAAAAAGAGATCGAGGAAAACCTCGCCGCCGCCGAGCCCACAGTCGAGCTCCTGCTCTGCGAGATGAACGGCGGAACGGTACGGATCTACATCGACCATCCGGACGGTGTCGACCTCAATCTCTGCGAGCGCGTCACCCGCGCGCTCAGGGCGCTCCGCGAGGACTACGGCCTCGAAGTTTCTTCACCCGGACCAAAGCGTCCACTCACAAAGCCAGACCACTTCCGCAAGTTTGTCGGTCGTCGCGCAAAGATTCGTACGCGCAGCGATCATGAAGGACGTCGCAACTTCACCGGCGAATTGATCGCTGCTGATGATTCCGGGGTCACGATCGGATCCGACGGAACGATCGTCACATTGCCGTATTCGGACATCAGCAAGTCCAATCTCGTCCCATAGCCAGCACAACTAAATAGAGAAAAGGCACCACCACCACATGTCACAGGAAATCGTCGACGCAATCAAGCTGCTCGAGCGCGAAAAGGGAATCGATTCCGAAACCCTCATGACTGCGCTTGAGGACGCGCTGCTCTCCGCGTACAAGAAGTCCCCGGGTTCCGCCAAGTACGCGCGAGTCGAGCTCGACCGCGAAAGCGGTGACTTTCTCGTGTTCGAACTGCTCGTCCCGGAGGACCTCGAGGACGAACTGCTGGACGAGGTCTACGAGCAGGAGTCGACGATCGATCCCGAAACCGGTGAGCGCCGCATCATCGAAGAGCCCGACATCGCCCCGGAGAAGCTCGCCGAATACAGCGATCAGATCCCCGAGCGCGACGTGACCCCCGAAAACTTTGGCCGCATTGCGGCCCAGACCGCCAAACAGGTGGTCTACCAGCGCATTCGCGAGGCTGAGCGCACGATCATGTACGACGAGTACCACGACCGCGTCGGTGAGCTGATCACCGGCATCGTTCAGCAGACTGACCACCGCTACACCCTGGTCCAGTTGCGCGAACGCGTCGAGGCGCTGCTCCCCAAGAGCGAGCAGGTTCCGCGTGAGCGCTACGAGCATGGCGCGCGGATCAAAGCTGTGATCACTGACGTGTCGGCCGACACGAAGGGTCCGAGCATCGTTGTGTCCCGCCGCAACCCGGAACTGATCCGCAAGTTGTTTGAACTCGAGGTCCCCGAGGTCGCAGACGGCCTGGTCGAGATCCAGAACGTCGCTCGCGAGCCCGGATTCCGCAGCAAGATCGCAGTGGTGAGTCACGCTGACGGCGTTGACCCGGTCGGAGCCTGTGTCGGTCCGCGTGGTTCGCGCGTGCGCATGGTCGTCTCCGAGCTGCGCGGCGAAAAGATCGACATCATTCCCTATAACGAAGAGCCCGCACGCTTTGTCGCCAAGGCGCTCGCGCCGGCGCGCGTCCGCGAAGTACTCGTCGACGACGAGAACCAGCAGGCCACGGTGATCGTGCCCGACGACCAGCTTTCGCTGGCGATCGGTCGCGAAGGACAGAACGCCCGACTCGCTGCACGCCTGACCGGTTGGCGCATCGACATCCGTTCCGAAAGCGACTTCGCCGTCGATGACGACGGAAGCAGCGGAGGCGGAGAAGAAGGCGAATCCGAGTCCGCCGGCCGCTGCCACGCAATCCTCACCAACGGGCGTCTCTGCCCGAATGCCTCGCTCCCCGGATCGCGCTACTGCGGCCTGCCGGCGCACCAGGCACTGCTCGACCAGGAGACCGACTACGTCGACCCATCGATGGCCGACGCGATCGAGGCTGCCGACGAGGGCGAAGGCCCCGAGCCGGCAATCGAGTCCGAACTGGAGGCTGACGCCGACAACGAAACGTTGGACGAAGTTGTGACCGAAGGCGAACTGCCCGAGGCACCGATCGAAGAGGCCGACGAGACCTACGACCCCGAAGGCGGCACGTCGATCGAGGAAGAGGGCAACGGCGGCGCCGACGCCGAAGAAGGCGAGATCGAAGTAGAGGCGATCGTCGAGGCGATCGAAGATGCCCCACTCGCAGACGAAGCCGCCGAAGAAGCGATTGACGCGGCAGAGGCAGCTTCACCCGATGAGTTCGCGGAGGACTCCGACACCCCTGAGGCGCAGCTGCTTGACAGCAGCGACGCACTCGCTGACTCCTCTGTGGCGACAGGCTCGCCCGAGGACACGGAGTAGGGGCGCGGTAACCAGATGGCGAAGGTCCGCGTACACGAACTGGCCAAGCAGGCCAACATCTCCAGCAAAGAGATGCTTGCGCTGCTGCAGAAGGCCGGCATTGATGTGAAGACGGCCTCATCCGGCGTCAGCGACGAGGTCGCAGACAAGGTGATGAAGGCGGTCAACCGCCCCGTGGGTGCACGCGCGGCCTCCGGGCGACCCCCTGCACAACGATCAAACGGTTCCGGCGGTCAGTCCCGTCCGCAGCAACGCAGCTTCTCTGCTGCACCGGGCGATGCACCGCCGCGCCGTGGCCCGAGCGGCACACCGGGCGGATCAGGCAGCCCTGGTGGCGGGCGCCCCGGCGGCTCGCCGGCAGGTGGCGGATCCGCCGGCGCCGGCGGCAAGATGCGCCGCGTCGTCATCGACTCGCAGGCCGCGCGCCGCGGACCGGGTGGTCCGCCGCAGTCGCAGCCGGCACGCAAGCCTCGCGGCGGTCGCCGCCGCCGTCCGGTGTTCGAGGAGCCGGTCGAAAAGGTCGAAGATCCCGAGCTCGAAGCGCTCAGCAAGATCGTGCGCATCGACTCCGGAGCCACGGTCAAGGAAGTCTCCGAATCGCTCGGCGTCTCATCTGCCGAAGTGATCAAGAAGCTGATGGAACTCGGCGAGATGGCTTCGCTCACGCAGACCCTCTCAGACGAGACGATCGCTGTGGTGGTCGAATCATTCGAGCGCGAGCTCGACCTGCGTTCAGTCTCCGACGAGAGCGACGAGCCGACAGTCGCCGAAGACGAAGCCGCGGACCTCGTCGAGCGCCCGCCGGTCGTGACGATCATGGGCCACGTCGATCACGGTAAGACCTCGCTGCTTGACGCCGTGCGTGAAGCCGACGTCGTCGCCGGCGAAGCCGGTGGCATCACCCAACACATCGGGGCCTACCAGGTGCACCGTGGCGACAAGCTCATCACCTTCATCGACACCCCGGGCCACGAGGCGTTCACCGCCATGCGCGCCCGTGGAGCGAAGGTCACTGACGTGGCCGTGATCGTCGTCGCCGCAGACGACGGCGTGATGCCCCAGACCGAAGAAGCGATCGACCACGCCAAGGCTGCCGGGGTGCCGATCGTGATCGCAGTGAACAAGATCGACAAGGAAGGCGCAGACCCGACAAAGGTCCGTACCGAGCTCGCCGCGATGGGCTTTCAGCCCGAAGACTGGGGCGGAGAGACAATCTTCTGTGACGTCTCGGCCAAGAAGAAGGAAGGTCTCGAGAATCTCCTCGACATGCTTCTGCTTGTTGCTGAGGTCGAAGAACTCAAGGGCAACCCTGACTCCGAGGCTTCCGGAACGGTCATCGAGTCCCAGCTGGACCCGGGGCGCGGTGCTGTCGCGACGCTGCTCCTGCAGCGCGGTCAACTGAAGATCGGTGACGCGATTGTCGCCGGCTCCACCTGGGGTCGCGTCCGCGCCATGAACGATTACAACGGCCATCGCATAGAGCTCGCAGAGCTTGGCGCTCCCGTGGAGGTGCTCGGGTTTGACGGCGTCCCCGAGGCCGGAAACACATTCCGCGTGGTCGAGTCTGACCGTATCGCGCGATCTCAGGCCGCCGACCGGGCGCACCGTCTCAAAAACGAGGCGATCGCCCGCCGCGCCCGTCTGAAGGTTTCGTTCGAGGATGCCTTCGCGCGCGCTCAGGAGGGCGAGCTCAGTTCGCTCAATTTGATCCTCAAGGGCGATGTCGCCGGCTCCGTCGGGGCGCTCGAGGACGAGATCGCAAAGCTCCCGCAGAGCGAGATCAAGGTCAATGTGATCCACCACGGCGTCGGTGGGATCAACGAGAGCGACATCATGCTCGCTTCGGCATCCGACGCAATTGTGATCGGCTTCAACGTGCGCCCGGTCGGCGACTCCCGACTGATCGCTGACCGCGAGGGCGTTGAGATCCGCACCTACACGATCATCTACAAGGCGATCGAGGAGCTCCGCGCAGCAATGCAGGGACTGCTCGCGCCCGAAGAGGTCGAACAGGCCGTCGGCACGCTCACGGTCCGTCAGACCTTCAAGGCATCCAAGATCGGGACGATCGCCGGTTGCCATGTCGACAGCGGCAAGGTCCTGCGTGGCTCCTCGGTGCGGCTTGTACGCGACGGAACAGTTGTCTACGAGGGCAGGATCAACACGCTGCGCCGATTCGACGACGACGCAAAGGAAGTCACCGTCGGGATGGAGTGCGGCGTCGTGCTCGAGAAGTTCGCCGATGTCAAGGAAGAAGACGTCATCGAAGTATTCGAGACCAAGAGTGTCGAGCGCGAGCTCGTCTGATCCGAGGATCTGAACACACGTGAGTCAAGGTGAACGCATGCGCCGCGTCAACGAGGGCGTCCGAGAAGTGATCTCGAGCGCCCTCGCGGGCAGCGCGCGCGACAAGCTGGCGGGGTTCGTGACGATCACCGACGTTCACACCTCGCCGGATCTGCACCACGCGACGGTGTATGTCAGCGTCTTCGGATCAGCCGATGAGACCGCTTCGACGTTTGACGCACTCGAAGAATTGAGGATCGGCCTGCAGCGGGAGATCGCCGATCATCTGCGTATGAAGTACACGCCGATCTTGCAGTTTGAGAACGACGACAGTGTTGACCGCGCGACGCGCGTCAACGAATTGATCAACGAGGAAGCAGAGTTTTTCGATGAACGATCGTCCTGAGATCCTGGAGCGCCTGAAAGGCGATCAGAAGTTCTTGCTGACCACGCACGAAAACCCGGACGGGGACGCCCTCGGTTCCCTGGTCGGCATGAACGGCATTCTTCAGGCGATGGGCAAGGACACTGTGATGTTCATGCGCGAGACGGAGTTCCCGCTCCCGTATGAGTACCGCTATCTGCTTGCCGAGGACGGGGCGATCCACTTCGAGCCGGAAGACCTCGCCGAGCGCACGGTCATCTACCTCGACTGCGGTTCCTTCGAGCGGATGCGGGTGGATTTTCTCAAGGACGGCGGCAGGACGCTGATCAACATCGATCATCATCACGACAACACCGAGTTCGGCGAGCTCAACATGGTCGAGTCGACGCGCTCTTCGACTGCCGAGATCGTCTACACGATCGCAAAAGAGCTGGGCGTGCCCCTGACTCCGTTTCTGGCCGACGCGCTCTACGTCGGTCTGGTCACTGACACCGGACGTTTCATGTATCAGAACACCGGCCCCGAGGCGCACGAGATGGCCGCAGATCTGCTGCGCAACGGTGTTGACGTCCACGCCGCCTACACGCGTCTCTACGAAGACCTGCCTGCAGGCAAAGTCGAGCTGCTCGGCCGCGCACTCAGCAGGCTCAGGCGCTATGACGACGGCAGGCTCGCAATCGTCAACCTGACAAAGGCCGACTTCGATGAGACCCGGTCGGAAGAGACCTGGACCGAAGGAATAGTCGACTTCGCCCGCGCGATCGAAGGAACTGCCGTCGGGGCGATGTACCGCCAGCTCACAGGGGAGGGCCGCGAACATCTGGCCAAGATCTCGCTGCGCTCCTCCGACAACCGCGTCGACGTCTCTGCGATCGCCCGATCATTCAACGGTGGCGGCCACAAGCAGGCCGCCGGAGCCACGACAGAGAAGTCGCTCGAAGAGGCCGTCGAACTGATCCGCACGGGGATCCGCGAGCAGCTCGGCGATCGTCAGGCCACTGCGGCCTGACCAGTCCGGAGCACCCCTGTGCCACAGAACGGTTCGGTCGAGTGCGGAATCGTGCTCGTCGACAAACCCGCCGGGGTCACCTCGCACGACGTGGTCCACGACATGCGGCGCAGACTCTCGCGCGCTGCCGGGCGACGGGTGAAGACCGGTCACGCAGGAACGCTTGATCCCTTCGCCACCGGCTTGTTGGTGCTTCTGGTCGGCCGCGCCACGCGACTGCAGCGCTATCTCCAGCATCAACCAAAGACCTACCGCGCGACGGCTCGCCTCGGTTGGCGCTCAGACAGCGGTGACAGCGACGGTGAGTTGACCCACACCGGGAGGGTGCCGACCGATCCCGTGCTCCCGACCGGCGCCCTGATGTTGCCGGTCCCCAAACTCTCAGCGATCAAGGTCGAAGGGGAGCGGCTCTATGCAAAGGCTCGCCGCGGGGATGATTTCGAGGCCCCGGTGCGCGAGATGACCGTCTATCGTGCCGAACGAATGGCCCTCGACGCAGAGACCGCAATCTTCGAAATCGACTGTGCGGGCGGTACGTACATCCGTAGCGTCGTCGGCACGCTCGAAGATGCCTACTGCTCTGAGCTGGTGCGGACCCGGGTGGGAGAGCTCTCGCTGGGTGATGCCGATCCGGAGCTGATTCTCGATCCGCTTGACGTGCTCGCTCATCTCGGTCGGATCGATCTGCCCGTCCAGGACGGCCAGGAGATGATTTTCGGCCGGTCTGTGGGCGTTTCTGAGCCGGCATCAGGTGAGCCGCTCCGGCTGGTCGTCAACGGCCGTCTGCTCGGCGTGGGCCGGGTCGAAGACGGCCACCTGGTTCCAGAGACGATCCTCGCCGCCTCAATCGAAGAACTGGCGACGCGATGAGCATCCAGACGCTTCGCATCGATCAGGTTGAGCCACGCCCGCGTCGCGTGGCGATCGGAGTGTTTGACGGCGTACACATGGGCCACCGCAAGGTGATCGAAGGTTCCCAGACTGTTCTGACCTTCGACCCGCACCCGCTTTACGTACTGCGCCACGACGCTGCGCCCAAGATGCTCACGCCACTCGTGTTGAAGGCACGCCTGCTCGAGCAGATCGGCGTCGAAGAACTCGTGTTGATCGAGTTCAACAAAGACTTCGCCCAGATGTCGGCAGAGCACTTCGTCCGCAAGATTCTGATTGAGCAGCTCGGCGCGACCCACGTCTCGGTCGGCGAGAATTTCCGCTTCGGCACGCGGGCCCAGGGCGATCCGGCCTACCTGGCGCAGTTTGAAGAGTTCGAGACGAGCGTCGTACCGCTGGTGGAGAGCGGGGGGGAGATCGTCTCCTCCACTCAGGTCCGCGGCCTGATCGCAGCCGGTGAGGTCGCGCGGGCCGATGAGCTGCTCGGCTATCCCTTCACGATGATCGGTGAGATAATCCACGGCGACAAACGTGGGCGGGAGCTGGGATTTCCGACAGCAAACCTTGCGCCGGATGAACATGACTGCGTTCCGGGCCACGGTGTCTACGCGGCTCTGACCAACGGCGTCCCGAGCGCCGTGAACGTCGGCGTGCGTCCGACATTTCAGACTGGTCGCGGGGTCCTGGTCGAGTCATTCCTGATCGACTGGAGCGGCGATCTCTACGGCCAGACAGCCGAGATCCAGTTCCTTCAGCGATTGCGCGGCGAGAAGCGCTTTGACGGTGCGCAGCCGCTGATCGAGCAGATGCACAAGGACGTCGCGCAGGCTGTTGACATCTGCGCCTCCCGATCGCTCTGAGCTGCGGACGCACGCGCGATTGCGCTGTAAAACCCCTCTGGTATCCTCACCGCTTCAATGCCTGAGACAAAAGCACAAACAGCCGAGATCGTCGGCAAGTTCGGCAAGAGCGCCACAGACACCGGATCCACAGAGGTCCAGGTCGCGCTTCTCACCGAGCGCATCAATCATCTCACCGAGCACCTCCGCGCGCACAAGAAGGATCACCACTCGCGTCGTGGACTGCTCAAGCTGGTCGGTAAGCGTCGCCGCTTGCTCGACTACCACAAGTCCCGTGACCTCGAGGG
>JAEMRJ010000095.1 GCA_016463365.1 Thermoleophilaceae bacterium
TCGTCAAGGAATACGCCCAGCAGTACGGCTACCACGCAAGCTTCATGCCCAAGCCGCTCTATGACGAGAACGGCTCAGGAATGCACACGCATCAGTCGCTCTTCAAAGACGGCAAGAACGTCTTCTACGACGAGAACGACCGCTACAAGCTTTCAGAGACCGGCAAGGCATTCATCGCGGGCCAGCTGACCCACGCGCGCGAGATCTGCGCGATCTTCGCCCAGTCGGTCAACTCGTACAAGCGTCTCGTTCCCGGCTTTGAGGCTCCGGTCTACCTTGCATGGTCGCGTCGCAACCGCTCGGCGCTCGTCCGGGTTCCGCCGTACCGCTCGACCGGTTCCAACGCCGACGGTCAGGCGATGCGCGCAGAGCTGCGCTGCCCGGACCCGGCATGCAATCCGTACCTGACTTTTGCCGCGCTCCTGCAGGCCGGTCTCGAGGGGATCGAGAAGGGTTACGAGCTGCCCGAGCCGATGGAGAAAAACCTTTATCACCTGAACTCCGAAGAGGGCCGCCGCCTCGGCGTCGAGCACCTGCCGGAGACCCTGGGTGAGGCTGTCGAGCTTGCCTCGGCCTCCGAGCTCGTTCTGCGCACGCTCGGTGAGCACATGTTCAAGCGCTTCATCGAGATCAAGCGCAACGAGTGGGAGAGCTACCGCACGCAGGTGACGCAGTGGGAGCTCGAACGCTATCTGCCGATCCTCTGATCGGATCATGCAACTTTCTGAGCAATCCTCCGTTCGCGGTATGGATTGCCGATGCTCTCCCTAATCTTCAGTAACTCCAGATGATCGTATTCCGCTTACCCGCCGGCCGAAGGTCGAAATATTTATTCCTGGCTGGCTGGACAGCAATTTTGTTACTGCTGGGTAGCTCGGCGCTCGAATTCAACGATGCGCAGAACAACAAGGACGCCAACTACCTGCCTCAGTCTGCGGAATCGCTGAAGGCGATCCACCTCGAAGAGAAGGCCTTCGGTGACGAGCTTCTCACCGGTCTGCTCGTCTACCAGAATCCCAAGCAGCTCACCAGGGTCGACAAGGCGGCGATTCTGGCTGCGACCGCAGAGCTCACAAAGCAGCCGTTGGACGGGCAGTTCGGCAAGCCGATCCCGCTGTTCTTCGAGGACGGCAGGACGGCGGCGATCTACCTCCAGATCCGCGCGCGGGGATCAAAGGAGCTGCTCTTCGCGGCGGCCGAACGGCTCAACGCGATCGGTGATCGCGCGCCGCCGGACATGACAGTCAACCTGACCGGTCAGGCCGGCTTCTTCAACGACCAGGCCGAGATCTTCGACACGATCGACGGCAACCTGTTGATCGGCACCGTGCTGCTGATCTCGTTGTTGCTGCTGCTGATCTACCGCAGCCCGTTCCTCTGGCTGCTGCCGCTGACGGCGGTCGGATTTGCGGAGATAACCTCCCGTGGCCTCGGTACAGAGCTCGCCGAGCGCGGCGCGACGATCACTTCGCAGTCGGCGGCGCTGATGACGGTCCTTGTCTTCGGCGTCGGTACCGATTATGCACTGCTGGTCATCGCTCGCTACCGCGACGAGCTGCGCCGCCGCGAAGATCCTCACGAGGCGATGTCCGAGGCTCTCGCGCGCTCGGGGCCGACGATCCTGGCCTCCGCGGCCACGGTGATCGCCGCGCTGCTGTGCCTCACTCTCGCGGACGTGAACGCGACTTCCGGCGCCGGCCCGATCGGTGCGATGGGCATAGCGATCGCAATGCTTGCGATGCTCACGCTGCTGCCCGCGCTCCTGTTGATCTTCGGCCGGCCGGTGTTCTGGCCGTTCATCCCTCGCGCGGGCACCGCGACTGAAGAAATGCCCGTCAACTTCTGGTCGCGACTGGCGGATCTGATTGCGCGCAAGCCGGGGATGATCACCTTTGCCGTGTTCGCCCTGATGGCCGTGATGGCGCTCGGGCTTCTGAACCGCCCCGGGGGCCTTGACATCACCGACAGTTTCCACAAGCCGGTGGATTCAGTCGAGGGCATGCGGGTGCTCGAGCAGGCGCTGCCGCCGGGAGCAACCGGACCGATGACCATTCTTGTGTCCGATCCACGTCAGGTCGGTCGTGTCACGCGCACGCTCAAGCGCTCCGGAGAGGTGGCCTCGATAGGGCTGATCCAGCAGAGCGAGGGCGTGACGCGGATCGAGGCGACGCTCAAGTACAGCCCCTACAGCGACGGCGCGATCGATGCCGTTGAACGGGTGCGATCTCAGTTGGCTCAGGTCTCGGGGGGGACTGCGCTCGTTTCGGGGGCGACGGCAGTCGAAGCCGACAGCCGAGATTTCGCGGCCAAGGACAACAAGCTGATCATGCCGCTTGTGATGCTGGTCGTGCTGCTCATCCTGCTGATCCTGCTGCGCTCGATCATTGCTCCGCTGTTGCTGATGATCACGGTCGTCGCGTCATTCCTGGCCGTGATGGGGGTGAGCTTCTGGGCCTTTGACAACATTTTCGGCTACAGCGGGGTCGACGAATACGTTCCCATCTTCGTCTTCATCTTCCTGGTCGCGCTGGGGGTTGACTACAACATCTTCCTGATGGCGCGTGTGCGCGAAGAGGCGGCGAAATACGGCGCGCGCGAAGCGATGCGCCGCGGCCTGATCGTCACCGGCGGCGTGATCACCTCGGCCGGCGTTGTGCTCGCAGGCACGTTCTTCGTGATGGCGGCGATGCCGATGACCGTTCTGACCGAGATCGGCTTCGCGATCGCCGTGGGCGTGCTGTTTGACGCGCTGGTCGTGCGCACGCTGCTGGTCCCGGCGCTGGGCTTCATGCTCGGCGACAAAATGTGGTGGCCGGCGAGCTTCGATCCGGCTGCCGAGATCAGCCCGGGTCCCGCGGACTCTCCCGAGCAGATTGCCGTTCCTTCAGGCCAGCGGTCTGCGCAGCCAACCGCTCATGCCGGCGCTGCCGCAGCGTCATCTGACCCTCCGCTGCCGGACTGGACTCGCGTCAGCGGCAGCTCGCGCTACAGCTGAGCGGCTGCAGGAAGCTGGAGGCCTTCGGCCGCCAGAAGCGCACGCTTGGTCATCTGGCCGAGCGCGTACTCGCCCACTGCGCCTCCCTTGCCGAGCACGCGGTGGCAAGGGATCGCCAGCGGGACCGGGTTGGTCGCAAGTGCATTGCTGACCGCACGGGCTGCTTCGGGCATGCCCATGCATCGTGCAACCCAGTCGTAGGTGCGCGTCTCGCCGGAGGGGATCTTGGCGGTGACTTCGAGCACGCGCCGGGTGAACGGCGAGAGATGGTCGAGGTCACAGGCCTCGGCGCCGGCCCGGCCACCGCGAATCGCAAAAACGATGTTCTGGTGATCATCGGCCGAGGCTGGTGTGGCCATGCGCCCGGTGCGCTCGAAGTGGCGCATCACGAAATCGGCGGCATCTGTGGCCGGCGAGACGAAGGAGATTCCGCTGTCGCTGAAGGCGACGAAGATCGGGTCGCCAGACGGACCGTGGGTCTCGATCCACCGGTCCGGGGCGCGGCGGTGGGAAAGTGGTGCGCGGCTCAGTTCGCTCATAGCGTGGACATTTGTACCACTCGACTCGCCGAAAATGTTGTAAATGCAGGCGAAAATCTTTCTGCGATCAGCCCTTGACTTAATGCCTAAAGTAAGTTCCTCAGAGAGGCGGCATCAGTCACCGGCAGCTCGCAGCTGAAGTTCTCGCAGACGAAGGCCGCCGCGCGGCCGTCAATCGGGCCGCGATCGCGCAACAGTTCGACCGTTGAATCGTCTGAGTCAAGGCACGCCGCGACCACGGCGCGGGGCATATAGCTCTTCAACAGCTCCGCTCGCAACGCTGCTCGCGAGTCTTCGGGTCCGACAAGCGCAATCTCGCGCACCGGGCCCAGGTGAAAGTCGATTGCCTGAAGTGCGTGGCCGAAGCCGAGCGGAAGTCGCCCGGCGATTTGTTGGACCGTCTTCAGGCAGCGGTCGGCCGATTCCCGACAGCGCTGATCGCCGGTCAGGGCGGCCAGGCGCTGCAGCGCCAGGGCGATCGCTGAGTTGCCGCTGGGAATCGGGTTGTCCTCCACGTCCTTGCGGCGCACCAGCAACCGTTCGTGGTCGCCGGCGACGGTGAAGAATCCGCCGAGGTCTGCGTCCTCGAAGTGTTCGATCGCAGCGTCAGAGATCTCTCGTGCGCGCACGAACCAGCGCTCGTCGCCGGTCATCTCGTAAAGCGTCAGCCAGGCGGCGGCGCAGTAGGCGTGGTCTTCGAGGTAGCCCGCGGGTCCGGCCCCGGACTCGGTCCACGAACGACGCATGCGCCCACCCGGCAGTGCGAGTTCGCGCTCGATGAACTCTGCACATCTCACGGCCGCCTCGCTGTAGCGCGGTTCGTCCAGCACGGCGCCGGCCTCGGCCAGCGCGGCGACCGCAAGCGCGTTCCATGAAGCGATGCGCTTGTCGTCGCGCGCTGGCGCGGAGCGTGTCTGACGGCGTTGCCAGAGCGCGCCGCGCACCTGCTCGAAGATCTCGGGGTCGGGCTTGCGTTCGGCCGCATTCACGAAGAGAACGTTCTTTCCGTCGAATTCGCCGTGATCGATCACGCCCCAGTAGAGGAAGAAGTCACCTACGTGGCCGGGCGCCACGGACTCGATGATTTCGCGCAGCTCGTCGATTTCCCAGGCGTAGTAGGCACCCTCTTCCAGATGACCGTCAGCAGCGATCGAGTCGGCGTCGAGCGCGCTGGCGAATCCGCCCTCCGGGCACTGCATCTCGCCGAGCATCCAGTCGAGCGTGGTACGGCAGACGCTCGCGAAGTCGTCGTCCCCGGTCAACTGCCAGGCGTGCAGGTAAGAGCGCGCCAGCAGCGCGTTGTCGTAGAGCATCTTCTCAAAGTGGGGGATGTGCCAGCGCGCGTCGACCGAGTAGCGCGAGAAGCCGCCGCCGATCTGATCGTGGATGCCGCCGGCAGCCATCTTGCGCAGCGTCTCGAGGGCGAGCTCGCGATCTTCGGGCGCCCGCCTTCCGAGCAGGAACTCAAGGACGCTGTGCGGCGGAAATTTCGGCGCGCCGCCGAAACCGCCGAACTGGACGTCAAAGCTGTTGTGCAGCGAGGCCGCCGCGGCGTCGAGGGTCGCGGCGCTGATCGGATCCTCTGATGCGCGCAGACTGGCGGTCATCGAAAGCTGCTGAATCAGCTGTTCACTGCGCTCGTCGACGGCGTCGCGCTGCTCGACCCAGGCGTCGACGATCGACTCCATCAGTTGCATGAAGCTGGGCATGTTCGGGCGCGACTCGGGTGGGAAGTACGTGCCGGCAAAGAACGGCACCTGGTGCGGCGTGAGAAATGCCGTCAGCGGCCAGCCGCCGTGGCCGCTCATCGCCTGGGCCGCCTCCATGTAGATCGCGTCGATGTCCGGGCGTTCTTCGCGGTCGACCTTGATGTTCACGAAGTGCTCGTTCATGTAGCTGGCGGTCGCCGCGTCCTCGAAGGACTCGTGCGCCATCACATGGCACCAGTGGCAGGATGAGTAGCCGACCGAGAGCAGGATCGGTACGTCGCGCTCAGCGGCGAGCGCCAGCGCCTCCGGACCCCATGGGTACCAGTCCACAGGGTTGTCGGCATGCTGCAGGAGGTACGGAGAAGACTCTTGGGCCAGACGGTTGGGCATAGGATCACGCTATCGCGGTGAAAGCCCGACCATTTCGGCGCGTACAGGCGCGAGTACTGCGTCGAGCAGGCCGGGGAAGCGCGCGTCAAACTCTTCGCGGCGCAGCGAGACCAGACGCTTGGTGCCGTCGATCTGCGTGTTCGTGATGCCGGCCTCGCGCAGAGTCTTGAAGTGGTGTGATCGGGTCGCCTTGCTGACCTCGAGACCGAATGAGCCGCAGGCGCAGGCGACCTCGGCCCGGGCGAGTTCGCGGACGATCTGAAGTCGCGTCTCGTCGGCAAGCGCCTGAAGCGCCGTTTCCAGCGAAATCTCACTCAGATCCGGCTGCTGAACCTGTGTTCTCACAACTGCGAATATACCGCTGGTTCGAAGGTCATCGAACGAACTGCGAGGCGTTTCCCGGTCCGAGTCGCCGCAGTTCGGCTCGCCGTATCTTGCCGCTCGCGGTCTTTGGCAGCGCGTCGACGAATTCGACCACGCGTGGGTACTTGTACGGAGCCGTGACGTTCTTGACGTGATCCTGAAGTTCTTTCGCGAGCGCGTCCGTGCCCTCGAAGCCGTCCTTCAACACAATCACAGCGCGGACCAGGGAGCCACGCTCCGGGTCGGGCGCCGCCACTGCAGCGGCCTCTGCGACCGACTCGTGTGAGATCAGCGCGCTCTCGACCTCGAACGGACCGATCCGATAGCCCGCCGACGAGATGATGTCGTCGTTGCGCGAGTCAAACCAGAGGTAGCCGTCGTCGTCCTGTTCAACGAGGTCCCCGGTGCGCCACCAGAGACGGCCCTCGGCGTCTGGGTGAAGCTCGGGCGGGTCGAGCTCGTTCGGCCTGCCGTAGCCGGCGAAGAATGTCGGCACGGTCTGCGGGTCGACCCACAGCTCTCCGTCCTCGATGCGAATCTCGATCCCCGGCATCGGCCGGCCCATCGACCCGGGTTTGATCGTGTCACCAGGCCGCACTGCCGTGATCGCGCCGGTCTCGGTCTGGCCGTAACCGTCGTGGATGTCTACGCCCAGGCCGTCGTGCCAGTTCTTGAAGATCTCTGCGTTCAGGGCCTCGCCGGCAGACACGCACTGGCGCAGCGACGGGATTCGTTTCAGCTCCAGCCGCCGCGCGATCACGCGGTACTCGGTCGGCGCCATGCAGAGAACGTTGACGTTTTCCGCTGCGAGCGTGGCCATGCGCTCGACCGGGTCGAAGCGCACATCGTGCAGAACGGCGGTCGCGCCGCAGAGCCAAGGCGTCAGAAACACATTGCGCGCCGACTTTGACCAACCGCTGGCGGCGGTGCACCAGGCGATCTCTCCTGGCCGCGCATCGAACCAGTTCTCGGCCTGCAGGCGCTGACCGGGAAGGCACGCGTGGGTGTGGACGACCGGCTTGGGCTCGCCGGTGGTTCCAGAGGTGAAGATCATCATCGCCGGATCGGCGGGCTGGGCGTCAAAGGGGGGAAGGGGGTCGTACTCAAGCAGCGACTCGTCGGGGATCACGATTGTTGGGCCGTTCCAGCCTGAGTGGTCGAGTTCGGTCTTGTTGCGCTCGTCGGTCACGACAAGCCGGGGCGCGGCGCTCGCAATTCGCAGAGCCAGATCCTTGGCGCGCAGCATCTCATTGCAGGGGAGCACCACGGCGCCCATGCGCCAGCAGGCCAGCATCGAGAAGACCCACTGCGGACGATTGCCGATCATCGTCACGACGACGTCTCCGCGGGAGACGCCCTGCGCCGCGAAGGCGCTGCCGTAGCGAGCCGAGGCGTCCAGCACTTCTGCGAACGCGTACTCGTCGCGCGAGCCGTCGCGCGCAAGCTCGATCAGCGCCGGGCCGGGCGCGTCCACGGCAAGTCGCTCGACGATCGCCGGAAAGCTTTCAAATGCGCGGTTGTTCACGTCGCGAGGCTAACGCGCGAGCTTCTCGTCCAACCAGTCAAGCACCCGTTCGTGTGTCAGCGTTCGCGCCAGCGGCTGGCAGTGACCGTCAGCGCCCTCGGCTTCGGTGAAATTCACCACCTCCGAGACGTCCGGGGTCATGCTTGCCAACGCCTCTGACTGGCCTGGCCAGAACTGTTCGTCTTCAGGCGAGGTGATCAACAGCGGCGACTTGATCTGCGCGGCAGTGTCGGCGTCAAGCTTGTACTGCAGCACTGACTCGATCGTGTCGAAGTAGCTCTCCGAGTTGTACGGGCGGGCGCGAAAGTTCCAGGTGCGCTCGGCGTCATGCTGGAACTTCAGGCCGAGCTTCATGTCTTTGTTGAATTTCTTGGCGTCGCCCTTGTCGATCAGTTTGATCATGCTCTTGGGCAGGTTGGACATCCACGATGCGCTCACGTCGACCACGCCGGGATCCGCGACCCCCGCGGCGAGCCGGTGCTCGAAGGCCATCGCGCGCGGCACCCAGTAGCCGCCCTGACTGATCCCCCAGATCGCGAGCTTGGACTTTGAGACGTCGCGGCGGGTCACCAAGAAGTTGACGACTGGCGTGATCACGGCCTCCCAGTCGGGGCGGAACGGCATGCCCTTCTCGAAAAGCATCGACTGCTGACCGGGTCCGTCAAAGGCGAGGAAGTTGTAGCCGCGGGCCAGCGCAGCAGCGCCGCCCTGCGACCACATCGCGCTGATTGCGCCGTCGCTGCCATTGGACATGATCAGGGTCGGACGGGCCTTTTTCGCGCCCGACGGGCTGAAGAAATAGCCCGGCAGCCTGGTGCGGCCATAGGGGATGCTCACGCGCTCGACCGGCACCGGCGCGTTGTCGACAAAGCCTTCCCACGCCGCGAGGTGCTTCTTGAACGTCTGGAGGAGTTCTTCGGAGTCGGCAACTGCCGATGCGGCGTTGACTGCGACCGAGTAGTAGTGGGCCGCGCGCAGGTGGGCCCAGGCTGCGGTAACAGTGTGTCCCGCCTCTGCCGCGTCCTGCGCTGCGGTCGCCGTGGCGATCGAGAGCTCAGTCCAGGCGTCAAACCAACCTTCGTGATCCTTGGGCTTGATCCCGGCAACTGCGGCCAGAACTTCGCCCACGTCGGAGCCGCCGGCCTGCGCAGCGCCAAGTGTGCAGCGGATTTCAAAGTCGCGATCTGAACTCTTGGAGAAGAAATTGTTCGGCATCGCTCCACTATACGGGCGCGACTTGCGCCGCCGACGGTGCGATCTGCACACGCCGGCGGCGAAGGTCAGTACGGAAGGGATCTACTCGTAGAGCTTGATGACGTCGACTGTGCCTGCAGGCGCTGCGTCAACACACAGGTTGCAGAGCACGCACTCGTCGAGGTTCTTGGTGACGATCTCAAGCGATCCACCTTCGCCGGCGGCGAAGATGTCGACCGGACAGGCGTCGACGAGCTTGGTGGTGATCGCCGGGTCGTTCTTGATCGAGTCATCGACTTTGACGTCGATGAAGAGGTTCTCTGCGACGGTCATGCCGTCACCTCCTGTTTCTTGGCGAGTTGGGCCTTGACGAGGTCGGGGATCTCGGCGATCTCCTCGGCGACCGCGATGCCGGCCTCTTTCAGTCGGGCGATCTTCTCGGTCGCCGTGTCGGCCTTGCCTTCGACGATCGTTCCGGCGTGGCCGAAGCTCATGCCGGGCATCTCGTCCATGAACT
>JAEMRJ010000009.1 GCA_016463365.1 Thermoleophilaceae bacterium
TGGTTGGTCTCAAGGAGAACGTGATCATCGGAAAGCTGATCCCGGCCGCAACCGGACTCAAGCGCTACCGCACGATCGAGATCGAGCCCACCGAGCCCTTGCCGGCTCCGGGCGACCTCGACTTCGGCCGTCTCTCGGCAGAAGAGCTGGCGGCGCTTGGCGACGGCGACGGCGGACTCGGCGCACTGACCGGCGAAGGCCTCGAGGCCGAGCTGGCGCGCCTGAGCGAGCAGGGGGTCGGCGAGTAGTTCGTCGCTGACCAACTGATCGCGCTGTTTTGGAAGCGTCGGGGCGAGAACCCCGGCGCTTTCTTTTTGGACTAGCTGCCCTGGGAGAGCCCACGCAGACGAAGGACGAATTCGTCTTGGGTTCCGACGAGGTCCTCGACGCGGTCGGCCGCGCGGGACAGGATGCCGCGATCGACTTCCGCGATCGACTCGATGTCGGCCCAGTCCTTCGTCCGGTTGAAGAATGCCTTGAAGAGAACGAGCGACTCGCATGAGAGGACCGGCACTTCGCGCCCTTCGAGCGGCACCCAGCGGATCTCGGAAGCCACATCGTCGTGGACCGGGAGATTGTTCAAGAACACGTCGATCGGGACGGCTCCCCACCAGAGTCGCGTTTGTGCGTCCCGCATGATCCGTTCGACGTCTGCCGCAGAAACCTCAATCTCGCTCGGGAGCGCCGCGGCAAGTTCCGCTGCTCGTTCTGCCGGAATGAAGATGTTCACGTCCAGGTCGCGGGTTCCGCGGGGCTCGGCCACGCAGTAGGCGAGGGCGATCGCGCCTCCGAACGCGTGCCGCATTCCAGCCTTGGTGAGCGTGTCGTGAATCGAGTGAAGTCGCTCGCCCAGAATCGTCATCAGTGGTCCGTCACGAGCGACCGCCGAGCGCGCGCCAAAGCGGCGGGTAGTTGTTTGACTGCTTCGGCGTGTAAGGCAAAGACTCAGCGAGATCAACCACCAGCTCGAGGATTTCTGCGGCACGCGCAACATCAACGGGAGCGGTGAGCGGCTCGATTGCCAGGCGAAAACCCGCAGCATTGAGGAGTCTCGCGAACATCTCTACCGACGGTTCGCGTTTGCCTTTCTCGTAGACATTCATGACCGAACGGGGAATACCGGCTCGCCGTGCCAGTTCTGCCTGCGACATGCCGGAAGATTTTCGTGATTCGCGGATCAAGAAGTGTGTGTGTTTGGCCATGTTCCTATGTTAGCGAAAACGCTAACACTATTTCTCGTTCTCCAGATTGTTTCCACTCCGACACAGGCGGTTCACTTGCGCAGTCGAGGGGACGCGAATAATCCCTTTCGTCAGGAGCCTTGGTGGCAAGAACGCTTGCCGAGGTGCCTCTCTATCCCAGAAAGCTGGAATCTCCCTTGTCACCCACGACGCCCTCGCCTGCAGCACTGCGGCCGCCGCGCTCATGAATGCTCAGCCCCCTGCGCCGGAAGGCGGAGCGCCGATCGCCCCACCGCCCGTTCAGACGAGCGGTCTCCCGAGCAAGCGGCCAAAGTCGAGCATGAAGAAGCAGATGAAGGGCGAGTCGGAGGTCGTGACCTTCCTCAAGGCCCTGCTCAAAGTCTTCACCAAAGACCCTGTCGCGACCTTCCTGCTCGTTTCGTCGGTGATCCTGACCATCCTCTTCTTCTCGCTGCTCGGCAAGATCGCGCCGTCCTCGGCCGGTGTCCCGGTCCCGCTCTCAGAGGTCACGCAACTTGCCCGCGACGGCAACATCAAGCGCGCCGTCCTGCTCGACCACGACTCGCGCGTGATCGTGCAGACTGAAGAGAACCGGTTCTTCTGGGCCGCGTACCCGCGGTCCGACGCAGCCACCAACAATCTGCTCCGTGAGTTCAACCGTTCCGACGCCGAAGTGGTGGTCAACCAGCAGGCGCACAAGGGCGAGCTCCAGGCGATCGTCCAGTTCCTGATTCCGATCCTTCTGCTGGTCGCGCTGTTCGCATACTTCTCGCGCTTGCAGTCAACCGGCGGCGCCGACAGCTTCTCCGCATTCTCTACCTTCGCCGGCAAGGGCAAGAAGAAGGGCAAAGGGACGGCCAGGCGTCTTGGCTTCGGGGACGTCGCCGGCGCGGGTGACGCGGTCACAGAGTTGCGCGAGATCCGAGATTTCCTTGCTGACCCCGGCATGTACGAACGCGTCGGCGCCAAGCCGCCGCGCGGCGTCCTGCTGGTCGGGCCTCCGGGCACCGGCAAGACGCTGCTCGCCAAGGCCACGGCCGGCGAAGCAGACGCCACATTCTTCTCGCTCTCCGGTTCGGACTTCGTCGAGTCGCTCGTCGGCGTCGGCGCGGCCCGCGTCCGTGACCTCTTCGCCAAGGCGCGCAAGGCGGCCCCGTCGATCATCTTCATCGACGAGATCGACGCTGCCGGTCGCAAGCGCGGCGCCGGCATCGGTCAGGGCAACGACGAGCGCGAGCAGACGCTCAACGCGCTGCTGGTCGAACTTGACGGCTTCGACGGTGGGCTCGGCCTGATCGTCATGGCCGCAACCAACCGACCCGACGTGCTCGACCCGGCGCTCCTGCGCCCCGGCCGATTTGACCGTCAGATCACCGTCGACGTGCCTGACGTGCACGGGCGTCACGAGATCCTTCAACTGCACGCGAAGAAGAAGCCGCTCGCTCCGGGCGCCAACCTCGAAGAGATCGCCAGGCTCTGCCCCGGATTCTCCGGTGCCGAACTTGCAAACGTGATCAACGAGTCCTCGCTGCTGACGGTTCGTCAGGGCGAGCCGGCGATCACGCAGGCCACGATGATCGAGGCGATCGACCGCGTTGTCTCGGGCCCGGCCAGCAACACCCACCACCTGATCACCGAGCACGAGCGTTGGATCGTCGCCATCCACGAGGCTTCGCACGCTGTCGTCACGCGCGCGACCGGCGCCACAGTTTCATCGCAGAAAGTCTCGATCGTCTCACGCGGACGCAAGATGGGCACCGCTGCGACCGAGATGACCGACAAGGAGCAGGTGATCATGCAGACGCCGGACATGTATCGGCAGCTCTGCGTGCTGATGGGCGGACTCGCGGGCGAACAGCTCGCATTCGGCACGATCTCGACCGGCGTCGGAGAAGACCTGCACGTCGCCACGGACCTCGCGCGTCGGATGATCACTTCGTTCGGAATGTCCGAAGAAGTCGGACTGATGACTGTCGGCGAGCAGGGCGGCGAGGTGTTCCTGGGCGCATCGCTGCAAGAGCTCGGGAGCGTCGGCCCGACCACGCTGGACACGATCGACAAGGAAATCGAGCGGCTGGTCAACGATGCCGCAGAAAACGCCATGCATGTGTTGCGGCCGAACTGGGCAGCAGTGGAAAACCTTGCCAATGCCCTGGTCGAGCACGAGACGCTCGCCGGCGTCGGTCTTGAGGCGATGCTCGCCGGCGTCCGCCGAGTTGAAATCGAGGGGATGCCCAGCACCATCAACGAGCCTGCCGGTGGCGGGGGGCAGCATTCCCATGACGGTGGCGCTTAACAACATCCGGGGGGTAGCGTCCGCCGGAAAGCTTCTGGGCTGCCTACTCGCGGCCTGTCTGCTTGCCTCTGTTGCCGCATCCACCGCCGCGGCCGCGTCGAGCTGGCGCGCGTATCCGCTGCCGCGCACTTCTGCATTCGAACAGCCGTTGGGTCAGCCGACCTCGCTCTCCTGCTGGAGCGCCAACGCATGCGTGCTGCTCACGATTGACAACTCGTACTTCACCAACGGCGTCTTTGCCTTCACCGGGGACACGACCACGGCCGTCAGCGGCTGGAAGCAGTACGCGACTGTCTGTGGGCAGGGCGATGCCTCTGCGGGCATCGGGCGGGTCGCGTGGGCGGGGCCGAATGAGTTCTGGACACTCACCACACCGAGCAGCCCGTGGAACACGAGCGGTTACGCGGGTCGTGGACTGTGCCGCTTTTCGGGTGGCCAGATCGTCGGTTCATACAGCACTGTCAGAGGCCAGATCGACACATCGAGCGACCCTTACCAGCCGATGGAAGCCGCCGCATGCAAATCCGCGAGTGAGTGCTGGTTCGGAGGGATCGCTGCCGCTCTGCCAGACGGCACGAGTCCGGGTACGTTCCATCTGCGCTGGGACGGATCGAACCTGAGAAGCGTTTACGCGCCGGCTAAGCGAGGTGCATCGGATATCGAAGCGTTTGACGGCGGCTTTGCCGAATCGGTCTACGCGGGCCCCGACTCGAGGCGCGAATCCGACCCGACCCTGATCGACGTTCCCGGCTACAGCCCGATCCAGCTGATCGAGCCCGGGGCAGATTCTGCGCTCGGATTCAGCAACGGCGACCTTGAGCCTGACGCTCCGGGATTCCTGCCCGAGGCCACAGAAGTGCTCGCGCTCGACGCAGGCCTGCCGAGTGCCCCGGGCTCGATTCTCTGGGCGGTCGGAGGCGGCGCGGCATCAGGGCCGCAGAAGGACCAGGAAATCGATGGCGGCCTGGCCGACGACTCGCCGGCAGACACCGGGCCGTTCGCCGCCTACCGCGAGGCCGGCGCGAGCAATTCCTGGCAGCAGATCAACTCTCCGTCGAACCCGGACTCGATCAACACCCGCTTCGTCGACGTGGCAGCGATCCCGGGATCCGACGAGGCGATCGCCGCGATCGCCCCGGGCAACTCGCCGCAACTGAGCCCCGCGCCGAGCGAGATCGCAAAGCTCGATGCATCTGCGGGCACGGTCGCGATCGAGACGATCGGCAACTTCGGCTCCGTCCAGCGCGTCGAGTGCGTGAACGCCGAGCAGTGCTGGGCCGCGACAGCCGAGGGCTGGCTGCTGCGCTACTCGGACACGGCCTCGCCTGTTGCTGGCAACGGCGACCCGGCCTTTGCGGCCCAGGTCTTGAGCCGCCCGAACGAGGTCATCGAGCAGGCGCTGGCCGACAGTTCGACCGATGACTCGCTGCTGTTTGCGCCCGCCCCGGTGACCGAGGCCGAGGAGCCGGCCCCGCCCAAGCGGCTGAAGGCTGCGGTGCGCAAGGTCACAACCAAGCTGCGCGGCACTCGGCTGATCTTCAGCTTCAAGACGATCCGCAAGGTGCGGGTGACGATTCTGGCCAAGCGCCGCGGCCGCGTGGTGGCAAAGTCACGGAGCGGCTTGCTGCGCCCGGGCAAGCACAAAATGGTGCTGCGACTCAATCCCAAGCGCTGGCCGACCAAGATCGCGATGAACGTCAAGGAGCCGCGATGAGGTCCGATTCCATGAGGAATGCGGGAATCGCACTCGCGGCGATTGCCGCGGCTCTGCTGCTGGCCACGGTCGGCGGCAGTCAGGCGGGAGCCGGACCGGGCGGGCTTTCGCGCGTCCAGCCGATCGTCAGCGCGATCACGACTATCGGTTTCGAATCCAGCACGGGTGGAGTGTTCGGATCGTCGCTGCTCGGCGCGGCGACCGCGGGCGAGGCCGGAGAGGCGTGGGCCTTTCAGAAGCAGGCCCCGTCGAACCTCCCGCCGAAGCTGAACGGACAGCCTTTGACGATCGGCGACGATCCATCTTCAAGCTGGCAGTCAATGTTCTATCGCTACACCGACGCCAAAGGCTGGCACGCGGCTGCGACGCCGCTCGACGGCACCACTGGCCAGCCGCTCTCGAAGTTCGAACCGGTGGTCGCTTCAGGAGCGATCACGCCACACGGCGGCGGCGTGCTGATCGGTACGGCAAACGGCTATCCCAACGGAACGGTCGTCGTCCGTCAGCCGGGCGGCGAGTGGAAATCCACCTCACCGCCTGCCCTGGTCCTGAACGGCGGCACTCTGATGCAGACGCCGACCGGGAGGGCGCCGGCTACCGCGTTCGAAGTTTCCGAAACGACGAACGTACTGGCTTCAGCGACCGGAACCACGGTCGAGGGCGTCATGCACTACGACGGAACCACATGGACACGCGAAGCGGTCGAACTGCCAGTCGGCTCGGCCGGACGCTTTGAAGTGGTGGCGATCGATGCCACTGCCGCTGACAATGCCTGGCTGCTTGCGAAGCTCGATTCGAGCCTCGGTCGCGGGATCGCGCTGTTCCGCCGCGACGTGTCCGGCGCTCAGCCGGTTTGGCGCGAAGAGATCCTGGCCCCCTCCGTTGTCGCCAACAGGGACACGCCGACGAGCGGAGTCTCGAATCTTCGTCCGATCGAGCAGGCCGCACTGACCAAGAACGTCGGGGTGGATCCGCTCACCGTGACGAGTGACGGCGTCTGGATTGATGGTCGGCTGAGTGTGGGCAGCGCGGACAAGGACTTCACGGCGTACTTCGACATCAGCGACGACCGCGTCACGGGCACCTGGTGTGACGCCGTCGGTGCAAACGATCCGTGTGACCACGAATTTGGCGCGAAGTTCTCAAGGGCGGTCGGCTACCGCAGCACTGCCTGGACGGGCAGTGGCTTCGGCACCCGCGTGATCACCGGCGCGTTGAACGCCAGTGGCGACCTTGCGTCAAACCGCGGCACATACTTGTCGCTCAGCGGAAATCAGTTCGTTCGCGTCCCCGGCATCGGCGATGCGGACAAAGTCACGAGCGCGCTCTCCTCGGCGTCGAGCGGGTGGATAAGTCCTAACGCGATTGTCACCGACAAGTCTCGTCCCGAGGTGCTCAAGGCATGGTCTGTCGGCACCCGGTCACCGTTCACCGGAGTCATCGGCCGACCGGGCGCAGCGCCCGGGGACATCGGATCCCAGGCACTCGCGGTCGGGCTCAACGGAACGGTCGCAAGGTACTCGCCGGGTGCGGGCTGGTCCACCGAGTTCCTGCTCTCATCGACTGGGCTGGTTCGCCGGCCGAATCTCCGCGCCGTCGCATGGCCAGAGGCAAACCGCGCGCACGCGGTCGGCGACGACGGAGAGATGTGGCTCTGGCGCAGCGAAACGTCGCTCTGGGAGAAAGACGGCGGCGCACCGCTCGGGTTCACCGAAAAGCTCACCGGAATCGCTTTCGATCCGTCCAATCCTTCCGAGGGCTACGCGATCGGCCGGAACGGAACGATTCTCCATTACGGCAAGTCCTGGGCGAAGGTGTGTTTCTCGACCAACCAACCGGCCGATCCCGACTGCGACGAGGACTCGCGCGGCCAGCGTCTCCCGGCGGCATTCGATTTCAACGCCAAGCGGAGAATCAGCTTCATCGCAATTGCATACGCGGGCAGCGAACCGATAGTGATCGGTGCTGTCAAAGACGCGGCTTTGAGCAGTACCAGACCGATCGTGCTCGTGCGGCGCAACGGGTCGTGGCAGGAAGAGCAGGGGGCTGCCGAGATTCTTGCTCAGCAGTTCCCGAAGCCGACGAGCGCCGGTCCGCACACCGTCTCCGGGCTCTCTGACGGTGCTGCATTCATCGGTGGCAACGGGATCGCAATACAGCGTGATTCAGCTGGCGGCCAGTGGCATGGTCTCGATCAGCCGCTCCCGCCGCTACCGATGATCGCTGCCGCGCTCTACCGCGCTAGTGGCAAGCTTCGACTGCTCGTGTCGGTCACGCGAAAGAGCGACTATGCGCAGATTCCGCTCGATGCGTCGGCCGGGATCGGCCAGCCCCAGCCGCTGCTCCAGTCGCTCATTCCATCGGCCGAAGGCTTCTTGATGCGACAGACTGAGAACGGCTGGGAAGACGTGGAGCAGAGCGGATATCTCGCCACGAAGTTCGCCGATGTCGATCGCCCGTTCCAGCCGCCGCCGATCCAAGGAATCCTCGCGGCGGGCAATGGGGACGCCTGGGTGGTTGGTGGCCAGAACAGCTATCCGACTGCCAGTCGGTCCGGATACGAGTCGGACGCTTCCGGCGCTCCGCGCAATCGCGTCATGACCTCCTACATCGCTCGGTTCGAGGCTGGCGGCGCTTCATCCACGGCCGGTCAGGCAGTGGCCACACCGGTCGAGCAGTCGCCCAACTCCGTGAACTTCGTCGTCGGTGCAAATGCGGCCTGCGAGGTGGCCGAATGCGCGGACTTTGCGAACGCGGGTATCGCACCAGATGTTCAGCTGGCCTCGGCCCTGAATCAGGCCGCGAGGATGTCGGCCGCGAGCAATGGCCCGCGATTCTTCATGTACGCCGGGGGCCGACGTCCGGACGGCGCCACCTCGGCTGCCACCGACTCGCAGCTCTCCAGACTTTCGAGCCTGCTCTCAGTGGAACCCAATCTCCCGGTCTTCGCCGCAGTTTCGTCGGGCGACTCAGTCGCGGGCTCGGCCGACGCCTGGAAGCGCTCCTTTGCCGGCTTCCCGGCCCCGCTCGGCAGCGCGCCCGCGAAGCAGGGCGTAGTCCCACGCGGCTCTGGTGCCGGCGGTCAGGCGCGGACGCACTATTCGTTCGACTCAACTGGCGCGACCGGAAAGATCCGCGTGATCGTGATCGACAACTCTCGAGGCGACCTGGCCGGCAGCGATCCCCACCAGTACCCGGCAGTTTCATCTCAGTACGACTGGCTCCGCGACGAGTTGCGTGATGCAAAGGCATCGGCGACGCCTGCCGTCGTGGTCGGAAACCGCGACCTCAACCAGAGCTTCGGGCCCAAGATCAACGCCGCAAGCGATGAAGATGCTCGCCGGGTGGCAACGCTCCTCCGAGATGAGGGTGCGTCCGCGTACTTCTTCGACCGTCCCGAGGAGAACCGCGCCTATCCAATCCCAGCAGGCGAATCCGACACCGCCAACACGATTCCCTCGTTCGGCACTGGAACACTCGGCTATCGCTCGGTGATCGAGAACTCACCTGACAAGGCAAGCTCGCTGTACGGCGAAACGGGGATGCTGCTCGCGCAGGTCGAGGTGTCGAAGCGGAACCCCCAGACAAACCGCGCACCGGTGAGCGTCCGCATGATCCCGCTCGTCTCCAGCCTGAACATCGAAGCGATCGACGGAACGCTGCTCCGTCGCAGCCGTCCGGCGCTCTTCAGCGGCATCGCGGCACGTCCGCCTGCTGGCGATCGATGGGGTCAGAACGCAAGCCCGGCGGGGTCTGACCCGTACACGACATTCCCAACACCCGTCTGCACATCAGGTGCCTGCAACACCCGCCTTGCACCGGAGTACAAGTTCACATCCAGCGATCCGGACATCGCGGACTTCGTGGCAGTTGACCCGCAGTCGAGCAACCTTCGCAAGCCGCTGCTCGGAGCGAACGGGAAGCCGGTCGCAGATTCTTCCTCCGGACTGCTCTGTGCCTACAACGCCGGTACGACGAACGTCTCGATCAGCGCCGGCGGCCAGACGTTCTCGCGCTCGGTGACCGTCCAGCCCGGAACCGCCCAGCCGCCGTGCGGAACCGTCCCGCTCGCGGCCAGCCGCTTCCCGGCCTCGAAGCCCAGCGTGCAGTCGCCGCCGCCCCCGGCGCCGTTGCCACTGAACCCGGTGATCAATCTCGTCCCCCCGGTGCCGCCGGTCCCGGCCACACCTGTACCACCTGCGCAGATCGCGCCTGCTCCGATCGAGCCCTTCATCCTCGCTCCGCTCAGCCTCGCGACGGTGCCAGTCGTGCCGCCGCCCCCGCCGCCGTCGCTCGCGCGCCCGATACCTCCGACCGGCGGTATGGCCCGCGCGCCCGAGAAGCAGCGTGACGATGAGGTGGCCACTGAGGACTCCCAGGCTTTCTCCGCCTACCGCCACGACGATTCGCCCAACTACACCATGACGCTCGCCGGGTTGATCCTGCTCTCGGCAGCCATCGGAGTCGCCCTGCCGGGCACCCGCCGCGGACGCGGCGGTACCCGCGCAGTTCCGGCGAGCATTCACCCCACACATCAACAGAACAACTGGAGGACACCGCGATGAAAAGAACTCTCGCGCGCATTGCGGACCGGTCCGGTCCGGCTGCCCTGATCGTCGCCATTCTCGCGCTGACCGTTTCGACGGTCGGAGTTGCTGCGGCAGTCAGCTACAAGGGACCGAGCACCAAACCACAACCGTACGGGGTGCTCGTGCTCGACAAGAACAAGCGGTTCCCGTCATCGGCGATCCCCAAGGTTCGCTCTGCGAAGAGTGCCGATTCCCTCTCCAAGAAGGGACTGACGAAAATCAAGGACACCTGCCCGAGCGACGCCAAGAGCATCGGCACGTACTGCCTCCAGACCCAGACATACCGGGTGCCCTCTGCCGATTCGGGAAAGAACAACTTCTTCTACGCGAGTCAGGCGTGCGCCGCTCGCGGCGGATGGCTGCCGACCGCCAGCGAGCTGATCGGAGCCGCAGGCAGGATCGAGTTGATGTCGACGATCGACGACGACCCGAACACGGCGCTGGTGGACGTTGACGGCACGAACGGTCTGAAGGACCAGCGCGAGATGACTTCCACGCTCGTCACCACCGCGGCCGGCTCCAGCGCCGCGGGATCGATCGGTGTGACCACCGGCTCAAAGGGCGATCCCAACCAGTCCGAGCTCGACCCGACTCCGCTTCCGGCCAACCCGCAGCCGGGCACGCTTCAGTACGTCACCGTCTACGACAACAAGAACGGCGGCGGCTTCGCCGGGTCAAAGGCCGTCTCGGAGCCCGAGAACTTCCGTTGCGCCTGGGCCAAGGCTCAGAAGCGCGACCAGAAGAAGGTTGTGATCGTTCCGTAAAGGCCATGGCGATGTTCGGAGACACTCACAAGCGCGCCGCAAAACTGCGCCTGATCGCCGGCGGACTCGCAGCCGTGCTCGCCGCATGCGCGTTTCTTTCGCTCGCAGCGGCGGACGCGGACGCTGTGATTCTGCCTCCGCAGGCGCTGAGCGTGCCCGGGGGCAACGTCTTCGAGGCAGGTGACGTTGCGATCTCCGAGGACGGCACCGGGGGAGCGGTTTTCATCGCGGTCACCGGCGGCAAGCGCCACGTGTTTGCCAGCTTGCTGCGAAACGGACAGTGGAGCGCGCCGCAACAGGTTGACTCCGGGCTCGAGTTCGACGCGTTCGCCCCGCGAATCGGTGCTGGCGATGGCGGGCGTCTAGTGGTCGTGTGGGTCGAGCGTGGACCAGCGGACGCCACCGCCAGACACGATCAGCTCTACTCCGCGTCGCTGGATCCCGGCGCCGCAAAATTCGAGCCTCCGGTGCTCCTGGATTTTGACCTTGGTTCGGCTGACACGGCCTACCCCGATCTGGCGATGAACCCGGCCGGGACCGCATACCTCGTTTATCGCAATCTCGTCGCCGCAAAGAACTACGGAACGTCCCCTCCTGGCGTGTCGGTCCCCGACGGCGATGCGTTCGTCTACACGAAGGTCGCCCGCTACAACGGTTGGCTCTGGTCGCGACTCGACCAACCGGTCAATCGCAACGCCGTCGCGACCGTGCGATTTCCGAACCAGGACAATGCGCCAAAGGTGTCGATCTCCTCGAACGGAACTGGCGCTGTAGCTTTCCAGGAGCCCGACGCATCCGGCTACTCGCGGATCTGGGTGCGAAAGCTGTTTGGCGCATCACCCGGACTTCCGCAGCTGGCCAGCCTCACTGAGTACGGTGGCGCACCGCTCCGGGCCGACGCGGATGCGATCGCCATCAGCCTCAGTCGCGCCGGCGCACTTGGCGTGGCCTTTCGTCAGGCCACCGGAAACCAGTCGGCGCTTGACCGGGCCAGGATCATGACCAATCGGATCCCGGATCCGACCGACGTGCTCAGCGTTGCGACCAACTTCATGGGCGTGCAGCTGGCCGACTCTGCTGCTGTTTCGGCCGGCGCTGTACCGGGGCGGCCCTATCTGCGAATGAAGAAGGATGCGGCGTACGACCTCGCCTACGGCCTGCAGGGCACGGCATACGCGCAGCGCAGCACGCCGCAGACGGAGGCTCCGGCGCTCGCCTGGGCAGCAGCAGGGGCGGGGGCGGCCCAAGATGTGTACGCGTCAGTGTCCGATGATGAGACGACGGTCCAGGCGTCGATCGCCGGTCAGGCGGTGCAGATCAACGACGGCTCGACCGGCACCTCGGCGAACGCCAGCGTTCCGAACGGTGGCACGATCGAGAATCTGGGATTTGCAGCGAACAACTCAGGCGATGCCGCGGTCGCCGCGATTCAAGAGACATCTGCCGGGAAGCGCATTCTCGTCGCGACCGTCGATTCGCCACCGGACCCTTTCCAGGTGAACGTGCGAACGTCGTGGATCCGCATTCCAAAGCCGGGCGTTTCATGGATTCGGCTCACCGACGGAAGTGGTCCTCTTCGCTATGAGGTGTATGTGAACAAGAAGCTGTTGGCATCTACCTTCGCCGATTCCATCTCGCTGCCCAAGTTGAAGGATGGTCGTCATCAGGTATCGATCTGGGCCGTCGATGCTGCCGGGCAGGTGCTGAGAAGGCCGTCCTTCACTGTCCGCCTGGACCGGCGCACCCCGAGAGTGCGGGTGAAACGCCTGCGCGGGCGGGTACAGGTAACGCTTGACGACGGATCGAAGCGGCGATCCTCCGGACTGGGCTCGAAGTCCCGGGTGTACTGGGGAAGGGGCAGGAGTGCCTCGCTGAGCAAGGGCTCAGCAACTCACCGGTATTCGGGTCGCGGGACACACGAGATCACTGTGCGCGCATACGACAAGGCTGGAAATCGCACCACGGTCAAGCGCAAAGTGCGCACCTGACTCCGGCGTTACACGCGAGTAACACGCTGTTCACCTGATCGTCTCCCAAAGCAAACGGAGAGTTCACACGATGAATTCGCTGCCGAGTCATCCTTGGCGCGGTGGCGTTGAACGGATCATCAGCCGCCAGAGACAGTCCGAACGCACGTGCCACTCCGACTGCTCGATCAGGCGCGCGCAACCAACCAAACCATGCTCCGTCTCGGAGACTCAAGGAGAACAAGAATGCTCTCGACGTACCCCAACCGGGCGCTCGGCCGTTCGATGCGTGTTGTGTTCGCTGCTCTGATCGCGCTCGTCGCGGTCGCTGCATTCGGCGCAGCCAACTCGAACGCGGCCTACACGGCCCCGTACACCACCAAGTGCACCGGAACCGACGTTTCCGGTGAAGGCGCAAGCTTCCAGGCAGTCCTTCAGCCTGCACTCATCAACTACTTCCGCACCACCAACCAGGGTGGCCAGACCGGCGGCTGCGGCAGCGTCGCATCCCCGCCGAACCTGACCTACACCCCCAACGGCAGTGGCGCCGGACGCTCCTCGTTCGGCCGTGACGGCCTCGGCCGCATCGGCATCACTCGTTACGCAGCGACGGACGAGCCGCCGAGCATCGCCGAAGAGACTCTGATGGAAAGCGCCCAGGGCACCCGCCCGAACAACGCTTCTCCCGCAACGGGCGTCGGAAAGCTCGGAGTTGCTCCGGTCGCAGCAGGCCCGGTCGCAGTCATCGTCAACTTCCCGGAGCTGTGTCAGCTGCCGGCAGGTGACCCGGACCTCGGCACGTACGCACGTTTCCAGGTGAGCAACGCTCGCATGGCAGCCGTGTGGACCGGTGACGCATCGGTCGACACCTGGGGTGAGTTCCTCCCGGGAATCCAGGCGATCCCGAACAACGTCGACGGCAAGACCGACACCGACTGCCAGGACCAGGCAATCAAGCGCGTCGTCCGTCAGGACAGCTCTGGCACCACGTTCGCGTTCAAGCACTACCTCAACGGAATCGACAGCGCTCCCGCATGGCTGACCCTGTCCAACACGGTCTGGCCGAACAACGCCACGGTGCTCAACACCCACGGTTCGGGCAATGGCGCGCTCGCCCAGAAGGTCGCCGGCACCACCGGTTCGATCGGCTACGGCGACCTCGGCACCGGCCGCACGAAGGGCTTCCAGAAGTCCCCGGACACCGCCCCGTCGGACCCGGCCGCGACTGTCTACAACAGCGGCAACCAGGTTCCCGGCTACTCAGCCGGATCGAACGAGTACTCGTTCAACCAGAGCCTGTTCTGGATCCCGCTCGAGGCTGCTGACGCCACAAACGTCACCGGCACCGGCAACTTCGTCGAGCCGAGCAGCTACTCGGACACGAACCTGACCGGCAAGCGCGGCGGAAACTGCGCAACCACGACGTTCCACAACGTCCCGCTCGACGGTGGTGGCCGCCCGGACGCGTTCGCCAACTGGTTCAACGTTGACGGCACGCTCGGCGTCGGCGGATACCCGTCCTGCACGCTGACGTACTTCATCTACTGGGACGACCCGGCAGACGTGTACGGAAACACCGCAACTGAAATGGCGAAGGCCCGTACGGTCCGTGACTTCATGCTGACCTCGCTCAACAGTGGACAGAACGTCCTCAACGCCAACGACTACTCGCGCCTCCCGACCTACCTGAAGAACGGCGCGACGTACTACCTGAACGGCACCAGCTTCAACAAGTAAGCAGCTGCCGAAATCGCGCCTGGCCCCAATCCATCGGGTCGCGTGTCAAAAGAGGGTCGGGCATATTGCCCGGCCCTCTTTTTTTGTCACACGACTGTTCCCGTACGCAAACGAGATGTTCACGCCGATGCGGCCCATCTGTTTGATACTTGGCGAGCGCGGGGCGAAGGTGCTCAGCAGGCCCTCGCGCACTCGAACTTCTCCGCCCGCATCCATCTCTTGTATCCCAAAGGAACAGCCTCTCCCATGCGACTCTCGCTCTCGACGAATCCCCAGTTCTCACGCCGGCTGGTCGCCCTCTGCGTGCTTGCCACCGCTGTTGCTCTGACGGGCTTCGCAGCCAGCGCGCAAGCCGCATGGCAGACGGGCGGGCAACTCGCCTCTGGTTCGCTCACGGCCGGTTCGCCGTTCCAGTCCTCTTCCGCCGTCACCAATCAGGTGATTTCCAGGGACGGGCACTACGAGTTCTTCGTCAGCCGGTCGAGCGCGCTCAGCCCGAGCGCCCCGGACGGAGGCATCTTCCGCAAGAACCTCTGGAATGATTCCGCGCCCCTCGAAGTCGTGGCCGCCCAGCCGGCCGGGGTCACCAACGCGAACTGCGGGATTCCGGTCGCTCAGGGCGCGTTCATCTCGCCCAGCGCCAACGGTCGCTTCGTCGCATTCTCGAGCAGCGAAGACAACCTGGTCGCAGGAGACACCAACGGCCGGCGCGACGTGTTCGTACGCGACATGAGTGTCGCTGTCGGTTCCGGTGCGTTCGAGCTTGTCTCGGCCGCAGACGGCTCATCGAGCGCCCCGAGCTACTCGCTGACCGACCTCGGTGGTGGCACCGACATTCCAGTGCCGGCCGCCGACAACTGCACCTTCGGCTCAGAGCTCCCCGGCCCGAACTCGATCAGCGGCGACGGCCGGAAGGTGATCTTCTCGAACACCGCCTTCACGACGATCTCCTCGCCTCAAGGCGTCAACACCGCCCCCGGCAACATCTGGTTCCGCAACACCGGCAGTTCGCGCAAGACCGAGCTCGTCACCCAGGTCGCGATCAAGCACGACTGGAAGCTCGGCACGCTCGCCAATCCGCAGGTGTCGATCGGCGGACCCCTGCCCGACCAGGAATACTTCGACAGCGACGGGTTCTCGATGGTGCGCTTCAAGCCGCTTGCGTCGATCAGCGGCGATGGTTCGGCCGTGGTCTGGGGCGGCCCGTTCGCGCGTTACCAGGTCGGGTACAACACCGGCGAAAGCGCCTCATTCGCGCCCGGCAGTTTCCAGGCCGTCAACTACATGTATCGCCGCATCGCGGACGGCGCCACGGCCAAAACACGACGCGCGCTCAGCTGGGCCGATGTCGACGATGTCAACTGCGACCCGAACCTTTCCTTCAGCTACAACGCGGACCCGGATCCGGGATCGACCAGCACTTACTACAAGCGCTCGGCGTGCATCGGTCCGTTCGCAAGCGACCAGATCACGCCGGGTGACCTGCGTGTTCCGGCGATCACCGACGACGGGCGCACGGTCTTTGCGCTCGCGGGCATGCCCGGGCACAACCTGGCACAGTTCCTCACCACCTATCCGCTGGACCTCATCCAGTCCGACATGTCACCGGGCATCTCGCGCAAGGCTGGCACGAAGTGGATCACCCGCGGGACCAGCACCGCGCTGGAGCAGATTGAACAGTTTGCGATCTCCGGTGACGGAGGCCGCGCAGCGATCCTCACGGCCCGCCGCGACTTCTCCAGCACCGGACTCGTGCCATCGGGCGCATTCCCCGCCACCGGAAACTTCCCCGCGCTGTTCATGATCGACGGCAACCAGGGGTCAGCCAGCGGTGAGAGCGGCTGGAGCGGTGCGCCGATTGAGTGGGTCGCACGCCCGAACGGAAGCGCAACCGACACGATTCCCAACTCCTACCAGTCACTCTCTTACCCGAGCCTTGACCGCAACGGTCACCGCCTGACCTTCAGCTCGAAGGACCCGGCGTTCTTTGCCAGCGCCAACGGCGAGTACCAGGCGTTCTGCGTGACCGACACCGGCACCGGCTGCGAAACGGCGCCGGCAGCTTCCGCACCGTCAGTAGAAATCGGTGGTCCGGTGAACGGCGCAAGCTACAGCGGCGGCGTCGCCGCTTCATACAATGCGCTCGGCGCGACGCTTGTGACCTGCCAGTGGGACTCCGAGACAGTGCAGAGCCCCTGCCCGACCTCACCGCTGGCAACGAAGTCACTCGCGGACGGCGGCCACACCTTCTCGGTGACCGCTTCCAACGCAACCGGATCCACCACGGTCGTGTCGAACTTCACCATCGGCTCAGCGCCGGCAGGGGCGACCATCACCACGCCGGCAGCGGCCGCTGTGGTGACGTCGCCGGTCGCTTCGTCCTACAGCGTCAGCGGAACCCCCGACCGCGTCCGTTGCTGGTTCGACTCGGCCATTTGGCAGGTGACGAACGCGCAGACAAACTTCAACTGCCCCACCACGATCCCGAACGCCTCGCTCGCCGCGGGTCCGCACACGCTCAATGTGATGACCTCGAACGCATTCGGTTCGACCACGGTGAAGCGCAGCTTCGTGGTCGGTGCACCGCCTGCGGTCACGATCACCAACCCGCTTGAAGGCGCTGTCAAGAAGAACACGATCACCGCGACGTGGACGGTGACCAACTCGCCCACCACTCAGACGTGCAGCATCGACGGCGCAGCCTTCACTACCTGCGCGGGGACCTCGAAGAGCCTCGGTTCGCTCTCATCGGCCAACGGCACAAAGCACACCTTCGCCGTGAAGGCAACCAACGCCGCAGGTACCTCGACGACGACCGTGACGTTCTTCGTCACCAGCGCCCAGCCGACGGTGACGATCAACTCTCCCGCCAACGGAGCGGCGAGCGTCGGCTACCCGGTCAGCCCGCTCTTCACCCTGGGCGGCGGTATGCCGTCGTCGGTCTCCTGTCAGTGGGACGCTGCGCCGGCAATCAGCGACTGCACTCTCGGTTCTGTGGCCAATAAGGTCCTCACGCCCGGAGCCCACACCTTCAAGGTGACTGCCGTCAACGAAGTGATTCCGGCAGGCGTCACTGCCACGAGCAGCTTCACAGTCGTGGAGACGGCGCCGACGGTGATCATCGACACGCCTTCCGAGGGCGACACGGTCACCAGCCCCGCCAGTCCGAGCTTCGGTCTCGGAGGCGGAACGCCGACATCGGTCACCTGCCAGTTCGACGGCGGACCGGTGATCAGCAGTTGCACCGACTCGAGCATCGCCGGCACCGTGTTGGCTGCCGGCGCGCACGCGCTCACAGTGACCGCGAGCAACTCCGCCGGCACCAGCTCTGCTGTCCGCAACTTCACCGTCCAGTCCGCCGGCGCGCCGCCGGTCGTCACGATCTCCGACCCGTCACCCGGCGAGCTCTTCGCCACTGACACTGTCGACGTGAGCTTCTCGGCCACTGAGTCGCCGACCGGCTTCACGTGCGCCCTCGACGGCGGAGCGGCCAGCCCGTGCACCAGCTCCAAGAGCTACGCCAGTCTGGACGACGGCCCCCACACGGTGGTCGTCGCCGCAACCAACGGCTCGGGCTCTGATTCGGCCTCGATCAGCTTCACGGTCGACACAACCGGCCCCGAGGTCGCAATCAGCTCGCCGGTCGACGCAACCACCACCGGCACATCGGTGACGCTCGACTTCACCGCCACAGATGCGACCACATCGGTCACCGGCACAACGTGCAAGCTGGATGCAGCGGCGGCGACCTCCTGCACCACCGGCGAGGTATACAGCGGCCTCACCCCGGGCAGCCACACGCTCCTGGTCACGGCAACCGACATGGCCGGCAACGACGGCCAGGCCAGCACGACGTTTGACGTCGCGCCGATCCCGGTCGTCACGATCAGCGCACCCACGCCGGGCCAGCTCTCTGCGATCAGCTCCGTTGATGTGAGCTTCTCGGCCACTGGATCACCGACCGGCTTCACCTGCGCCCTCGACGGCGGAGCGGCAAGCCCGTGCACCAGCACCAAGACCTACACCGGACTGGCCGACGGCCTCCACACCGTGGTTGTCGCCGCAAGCAACGCCTCGGGCGCTGACTCGGAATCGATCAGCTTCACGGTCGACACGACCGGCCCGCAGGTCGCAATCAGCTCGCCTGCGGACGCAAGCAACACCGGTACTTCGGTGACGCTTGAATTCACGGCCACGGACGCGACCACATCGGTCACCGGCACGACCTGCAAGCTCGACGCAGAAGCGGCAACGCCCTGCACCACCGGCGAGGTCTACAGCGGCCTCACCCCGGGCAGCCACACGCTGCTGGTCACGGCAACCGACATGGCCGGCAACGACGGTCAGGCCAGCACGACGTTCACTGTCTTCGCGCCGATCCCGCTCGTCACGATCAGCGCTCCGACGCCAGGCCAGCGTTTCGCCACCGACGCAGTCGACGTGACCTTCGCGGCAACCGGCTCACCGACCGGCTTCACCTGCGCCCTCGACGGCGGAGCGCCAAGCCCGTGCACCAGCAGCAAGACCTACACCGGCTTGGCGGACGGATTGCACACGATTGCCGTCGCAGCGACAAACGCATCCGGAACGGGCACGGCGGGTCTTGGTTTCACAGTCGACACAACTGGCCCGCAGGTCGCAATCAGCTCGCCCTTGAACGGCACCACCACCGGCACCTCGGTGACGCTCGATTTCACGGCTACAGATGTGACGTCATGGGTAACCGGCAAAACCTGCAAGCTTGACGCAGCCGCGGCAACGCCCTGCACCACCGGCGAGGTATACAGCGGCCTCACGCCGGGCAGCCACACACTGCTGGTCACGGCAACCGACATGGCCGGCAACGACGGCCAGGCCAGCACGACGTTTGACGTCGCGCCGATCCCGGTCGTCACGATCAGCGCACCCACGCCGGGCCAGCTCTCTGCGATCAGCTCCGTTGATGTGAGCTTCTCGGCCACTGGATCACCGACCGGCTTCACCTGCGCCCTCGACGGCGGAGCGGCAAGCCCGTGCACCAGCACCAAGACCTACACCGGACTGGCCGACGGCCTCCACACCGTGGTTGTCGCCGCAAGCAACGCCTCGGGCGCTGACTCGGAATCGATCAGCTTCACGGTCGACACGACCGGCCCGCAGGTCGCAATCAGCTCGCCTGCGGACGCAAGCAACACCGGTACTTCGGTGACGCTTGAATTCACGGCCACGGACGCGACCACATCGGTCACCGGCACGACCTGCAAGCTCGACGCAGAAGCGGCAACGCCCTGCACCACCGGCGAGGTCTACAGCGGCCTCAACCCGGGCAGCCACACGCTGCTGGTCACGGCAACTGACGCGGTCGGAATCACCGGTCAGGCGAGCACCACGTTCACGGTTCTCGCACCAATCGTCGCGCCGACCGTGGCGATCAGCACCCCGCCGGACGGTTCCACCCAGTACAGCCCGGTCGGAGCCAGCTTCACTCTCGGCGGCGGCGCCCCGACGAGCGTCACCTGCCAGTGGGATTCCGAGACTCCGATCACCAGCTGCACCAGTCCGATCGCGTTTCACGCTTTCCCGAGCGGTACGCACACGCTCACGGTGACCGCGAGCAACTCGGCCGGTACGGCCACGGCGACCTCGCAGTTCACCATCCAGAGCGGCACCTACCTGAAGGTCGGCGCCGTAGCGGTGATCGTGAACTTCCCGCGCAACTGCGAACTGCTCGGATCTGACCCGCAGCTCGCACCGTACGCACGGTTCAAGGTCACAAACTCTCAGATCGAGAAGGCCTTCGCCGGCGACACGGCGGTCGACACCTGGGGCGAACTGCTCCCGGACCTTGCCGCGCTGCCCGGCAACGCCGAGGGTCGCACCACCGCTGACTGCCGCAATCAGCGCATCCGCCGAGTGATCCGTCCGGACGCCTCGGGCGAGACCACGGCGCTCAAGGCCATGCTCGCGACGGTCCGACCGTCCCGTGGATGGGACAGCACATTTGCTGGAACCACGTGGCCGCGCACCGGAACGACAGTCCTGCCGGCCTCCGCTGGCGCGGTGGCCGCGGCGGCGAAGGTCGCCAGCACGCAGAACGCCATCGGCTACGCGGACCTTGAGGCCGCACGCGCCAGCTCGTTCCGCAAGCTCGCCGAGAGTGCGGCGACCATCAACCCGCTCGCCTACCAGTACACGAACACGAACGAAGTCTCGGGCTTCCCGGCAATCAACTGGACGTACTCGTTCCGCAAGACGCTCTTCTGGGTCCCGCTCGAGAGCCTCAGCGCGGCCGGTACGTTCGTCGAGCCGACGGCAGGCAACGCGGACATCCGCAGCTCAAGCAGGCGCGGTTCGAACTGCCCGGGCACACCCAATGGCGACGACTGGTCGATCGTGAACGGCACGTCGATTCCGGCCGGTCCGTACCCGCTCTGCGTGACGGCGGAGTAGTGCACGGATGTGACTTGAGACCTGGTTGATCAGTTTCTACGAGGTCGCAGCGCAGAGGCCGGGCTTTTCAGCCCGGCCTCATGCGTTCTGGGGTGAGAACCCGGAATTACACATTTCTGTCTCCAAAGGCACACCGGTTCTTCACCGATTCGAGACCGTCCGCGACGGATACTTCCTGCGATCGGTCGCTCGGAAGGAATTGGGCACCACAAGCAGTCCCGACCGGTTCTGAACCTCATCCCCTCATCCAAGTTCGAATCACGCGAATCGATATGAATCTCAGCACCTTTTCACAACTCCGGGCAACCATCCTCATCGTCACAGCGACGGCACTCTCGCTCATCGTGGCGACCAGCGCACAGGCGGCCTGGCAGGTTGGCGGACAGCTCGCTTCCGGTTCGCTCTCGGCAGCCCCGGCGTTTCAGTCCTCGTCGGAGGCGACCAACCCGGTCGTCTCCAAGGACGGCCACTACGAATTCTTCGTCAGCCGCTCGTCCCTGCTCAGCCCGAGCGCGCCCAACGGTGGAGTCTTCCGCAAGAACCTCTGGAACGACTCGGCCCCGCTCGATGTGGTGGCAGCGCAACCATCTGGACTGACCAACCCGAACTGCGGCATTCCCATCGGGCCCGGCTCCTTCATTTCGACAAGTGAGAACGGGCGGCACGTTGCGTTCTCGACAAGTGAGAACGGGCTTGTTTCCGCCGACAACAACGGTCGCCGCGACGTCTACGTGCGCGACATGAACACCGCGATCGGTGCAGGCGCGTTCGAACTGGTTTCAGCGGCGAACGGCGCCTCGGGCGCACCGACCTACTCGCTGACCGACCTTGCAGGTGGGACTGACGTCCCGGTGCCCGCGACCGACGACTGCTTGTACGGTGCCGAGCTCCCCGGCCAGAACTCGATGAGCAGTGATGGTCGGAGGGTGCTCTTCTCGAACACCGCCTTCACGACGATCTCGTCGTCCCAAGGCGTGAGCACCGCTCCGGGAAATCTTTGGGCGCGCACCACAGGCAGCGCGCAAAAGACAGAGCTGGTCACGAAGGTGGCCTACAAGGTCGACTGGAAGCTCGGCGCCAACAGCCCCAATCCGCCGGTGAAGATCGGAGGACCGCTGCCCGACCAGGAGTACTTCGACTCTGATTCGTTCAGCCCGGTGCGCTTCAAGACGCTCGCATCGATCAGTGGTGACGGCTCTGCCGTCGTGTGGGGCGGGCCCTTCGCGCGCTATCAGACCGCCTACAACGCAGCCGAGAACAAATCGTTCGCACCCGGCAACTTTCAGTTTGTCAACTATCTCTACCGCCGCATTGCCGATGGCGCGACGGCCAAGACCCGCCGCGCGCTCAGCTGGGCCGACGTGGACGACCCGAACTGCGACCCGAACCTTTCCTTCAGCTACAACGCCGACCCTGACCCAGGCTCTCCAAACACGTTCGCCAAGCGCTCGGCCTGCATCGGGCCGGTTTCGAACGACCAGATCTCCCCGGCCGACGTGCGCGTTCCAGCGATCACTGAGGACGGCCGTAAGGTCTTCGCACTGGCCGGCATGCCCATGCACTTCCAGTCCATCTTCCTTGCGTCATACCCACTTGATCTGATCGAGGCCGACATGTCTCCGGGGGTTTCGAGAAAAGCCGGAACCAAGTGGATCACCCGCACCCCGTTCAACGGGGACGCGACGTTCCTGGACCACGTCGACAGGTTTGCGGTTTCCGGCGACGGAAAGCGCGCGGCGATCATCACCAAGCGCCGCGACTTCTCGCCGACTGGACTGGTTCAGTCCGGATCGTTCCCCGCATCCACGCAAGGCGATGCAATTTTCATGATCGACGGAACTCAGGGGGCGCCCAGCGGGCAGAACGCCTGGAGCGGGGCACCAATCGAGTGGGTGGCGCGACCGACGGGCGGCGCGACAGACACGATCCTGAACTCTTTTCAGGCCATCTCATATCCCAGCCTCGACCGCAACGGTCGCCGCCTCGCATTCAGCTCAAAGGATCCAGCCTTCTTCGCTGGCGCCAACGGGCAGTACCAGGCCTACTGCGTCACTGACTCAGGTGCCAGTTGCCAGACCACACCGGCAACCACGGTGCCGGAGGTGTCGATCGGTGCTCCGGTGACCGGCGCGAGTTACTCGAGCAGCGTCTCGGCGTCCTACAGCGCGCTCGGCGCGACTTCCGTGAGCTGCCAATGGGACGCTGAGGCAGTTCAGAACCCGTGTCCAGCTTCGCCGCTTGCGGAAAAGTCGCTCTCAAACGGCAGCCACACGTTTTCCGTCACGGCGAACAACAGTGCCGGCGCGACGACGGTGACCGCGACCTTCAACGTCGGCTCGGCGCCGGCTGCCGCGACGATCAACACACCGGCCGACGGCGCGTCGTTGACGTCGCCGGTCGTGCCGACATACACGGTCAGCGGAACTCCCGACCGCGTTCGCTGCTGGTTTGACTCTGTCCAGTGGACAGTCACGAACGCTCAGACCGACTTCAACTGCCCTGCGGTCCTGTCCAACACGAATCTTCTGGCCGGTCCGCACACTTTCAGCGTCATGACCTCGAACGCGTTCGGGTCGGTCACGACCACGCGCTCCTTTGTCGTGGACGGCGCCTCGGGACCGATCCCGGTGGTGAACATTTCGAACATCGTTGATGGCGCCGTGTACAAGAACACGATCTCCGCGCAGTTCACCGCGACGAACTCTCCCACCACCCTTCAGTGCAGCATCGATGGTGTGGCTTACTCCACCTGCGTGAGTCCGAAGTCTCTCGGATCACTCTCTTCCGGGAACGGATCGCAGCACACGTTCAGTGTGAGGGCGACCAATGCGGCAGGAACGGCAACTGTCACCCGTACATTCTTCGTCGTCAGCACCGCTCCGAACGTGACGATCAACGCCCCGACCTCCGGCGCCACTGCGGTTCCGTCTCCGGTCAGTCCGATCTTCACGCTCGGCGGCGGGCTCGCAGCAACGGTCACCTGCCAGTGGGATTCCGAGGCAGTCATCAACGACTGCGACCAGTCGGACATCGCCAACAAGGTTCTGACAAGCGGGTCTCACACGTTCTCAGTGACGGCCACGAACCCGATGAACACCGCGACCGCCACCAGTACGTTCGACGTGCTCAGCCCGCCGGACGTCACCATCTCCTCGCCGACCGAAGATCAGGACCTTCCCTCACCGGTGAACGCGACCTTCTCGGTCAGCGGCTCGCCGACGAGCGTCACATGCCAGTGGAACTCCGAGGCCGTGATCAGCCCTTGCAGCAGTCCGCTCGCGCCGAAGTCGCTCTCAGAGGCCGCTCACACGCTCACGGTCTCGGCCACAAACTCCTCCGGAACCACGACCGTGACGCGCAACTTCACCGTCGCGCCGTCCACGTCGCCGACCGTGACGATCACCTCGCCGTCCGACGGCGCCTCGGGAGTCGTATCGCCGGTCAGCCCGACCTTCGCACTGACGGGCGGGACTGCGAATTCGGTGAGCTGTCAATGGGACTCCGAGACGGTGATCAACAGCTGCACACAGGGACTCCTGGCCAACAAGACGCTCACGCTTGGCGAGCACACGCTCACCGTCACGGCTTCCAACGTCGTTGGAAGCGACACGAAGACGAGCACGTTCTCGGTCGGCCAGGCACCGTCGGTGGTCGTAAGCGCACCCGGCGAAGGTGTGACCGTGGGATCTCCGGTGACAGCTTCGTTCAGCTTGAGCGGCGGGGCCGCATCGAGCGTGACCTGTCAATGGGACTCCGAGGCGGTCATCAACAGCTGCGCCAGCCCGCAAGCTGGCAAGCCACTGGCCGCGGGGGACCACACCTTTACGGTCGTCGCGAGCAATGCGGTCGGAACCTCGACGGTCATCCGTTCATTCCGCGTGATTGCGCCGCCCGTCGTGGCGATAACTTCGCCGCTCGACGGCGCAACTGGAGTCGTATCGCCCGTCAGCCCGGCCTTCACGGTCACCGGTGGAGTCGCGAACACAGTGAACTGCGAGTGGGACTCGAACTCGACGGTGATTGAAAACTGCACTGAAGGTGCGCTGGCCAACTGGCCGCTCACGAGTGGATCTCATTCGCTCAAGGTGACCGCAACCAACGCCGCAGGCAGTTCTGTGCAGACCAGCACCTTCACAGTCATCCAGCCGCCGATCGTGAACATCAGTACTCCTTCCGAAGGCGCCGACGTCGGGACCTCCGTCACGGCCAACTTCAACATCACCGGCGGGGCAGCGACCAGCGTGACCTGCCAGTGGGATTCCGAGCCGGTGATCAACTCCTGCACCAGCCCGCAGGGACCAAAGTCGCTCAGCACCGGCGCACACGCTTTCAAGGTGACCGCCGTCAACGGTGCAGGAACGTCGACCGTGACCCGCAACTTCGTCGTCGCCGCGCCCGTTGTGACGATCACTTCGCCCGCCGACGGCGCTTCGAACGTGGCGACCCCGCTCAGCCCGCAGTTCTCGCTCTCAGGCGGCACAGCGACAAGCGTGACCTGCCAGTGGGACTCCGAAACTGTGATCAACAGCTGCACAGTGGCGGGCCTCGCAAACAAGTCATTGACCGCTGGTTCGCACAGCCTGACCGTCACAGCGGCCAACGGCGTTGATTCGGACACCGAGACGGTGACGTTCACGGTCGCGAGCCCCCCGACGGTGTCGATCAGCGCCCCCGTCAATGGCGCAACCGGCATCGTTTCGCCGATCACCAACGCCGCATTCTCGGTCGGCGGTGGCCCGACGAGCACAATCACCTGTCAGTGGGATTCCGAGCCGGTCATAAGCAGTTGCACGAGCCCGCTCGCGTCCAAGTCGCTGACCGGTGGCTCGCACTCGCTGAAGGTCACCGCCAACGGCCCCGGCGGAAGCGTGTCTGCGACGAACACATTCACGGTCCTGGCAGCGCCGACGGTCAGCATCTCATCGCCGGCAAACGGCGCGACGAGCGTTTCCTCGCCGGTCAGTCCGGCCTTCACGCTCGGTGGCGGCGCTGCTGCGAGCGTGAGCTGCCAGTGGGATTCTGAAGCGGTCATCAGCAGCTGCACCGCCGGTGCGCTCGCCGGCAAGGCGCTGGCCGACGGCTCGCACTCTCTCACCGTGAGCGCCACGAATGCCGCCGGCACCGGGCAGGCGACCACGACGTTCTCGGTGAGCACACCGGTCATCCCGCCGCCGTCCGGTGGTGGAGGAGGCGTGGGCCCGAGCTCCGTGCCGTCGATCACCCCCGGCTCGCCAAAGGTTGCTGCCAGTGACGCGACGATTCCGTTGGCAGTCACAGGCAGCGGCAATGTCGCAGCCAAAGGCATGGCGAAGCTTCCGAAGGGCAAGAAGACGACCAACCAGGTGGCCGGAGCGGGCAGCGTGACCGTCACAGGCGACGGCAACTTCACCCTCAAATTCAAGCTCAACGCCGCGGCCAAGAAGTACCTCAAGAAGAAGAAAAAGCTCGCCGTGAACGTGACGATCACCTACACGCCGAGCGGCGCCGCCCCGATCACGAAGACCGTCAAGTTGACTTTCAAGGCAAAGAAGTAGTCGGCCGGGATGAGCTGATGATGGCGCTGCACGAGGCATCGAGTTTCAACCGGAACGTGCGCGAGAGCGACGTTGCGCTCGTGCACGATTATCTGCTGACTCCCCGCGGCGCCGAACGCACCTTTTTCGAGATGGCGGCGCTCTGGCCGATCTCTCCGGTCTACACGTCGCTGCATGACCCTGAGGCGATGACCGGCCGCCTGGACGGTCACGACATCCACACGAGCAGCCTCCAGCGCCTCGGCGTCGACCAGTCCAGGTTCCGCTCACTGCTGCCGCTTTTCCCGAAGGCCTTCGAGCGCCTGTCGCTCGCGGGCAAGAAGCTCGTGATCAGCAGCAGCAGCGCCTTCGCGCACGGCGTCCGCCCTGATCCGGACGCCACGCACATCTCTTACTGCCACTCGCCGTTCCGCTACGCCTGGCATGAGTTCGACACCGCCATCGCGGAGGTCCCGGCCGCCGTTCGTGCGCCGCTGCGCGCGACGCTGCGTCGGATTCGGGCCTGGGACAAGACGGCGTCCGAGCGCGTCACGCACTACGTCGCGAACTCAGAGATCACGCGCTACCGGATCGCTGACTGCTACGGACGCGATGCGACAGTGATCCACCCGCCGGTTGACACCGAGCGCTTCGGGCCGCCTCAGGCCCCCGAGGACTACGTGCTCTACGTCGGCGAGCTGGCCTCACACAAGCGCGTCGAGGTCGCCATCGAGGCGGCGCGCAAGGCGCGGCGCAAGCTGCGCATCGTCGGCGCTGGCCCCGAGCGCGAACGGCTGCAGGCAATCCATGGCGACAACGTTGATTTCCTCGGTCGCGTCTCTGACAACCAGCTGACAGATCTGTACGCCCGCGCCGAGGCGCTGATCGTGCCCAACATCGAAGAGTTCGGGATCACGGCGGTCGAGGCCCAGGGCGCCGGACGCCCGGTGCTCGCGCTCGGCCGCGGTGGAGCACGCGAGACGGTGCTCGACGGCGTGACCGGCGTGCTCGTCTCCAAGGGCGACGTGGACCAGTTCGCCGAGGCGCTCACCTACACGGACTTCTCCAGTTTCGAAGCGAGCGCGGCAGTGAGCAACGCCGAGCGCTTCTCATCCACCAGGTTCCGCCGCGAGTTCAAGACGTACGTCGAGCAATTCGCGGACCGGTGAGATGCGCATTCTTCTGCTGTCGCCGGACTTTCCCCCCGGCAAGGGCGGCATCCAGCTGCTCACCGGCAAGCTCGCCGAGGGCCTTGCATCCGACAAGCTGACCGTCCTGGCGCGCTCGAGCGCTGCGGCCGGCAAGGGGAGTACGCCGCCTGAATCAGCGCGCGTGCTGCGACTGCCGCAAGTGGCCCGGTTCGGTCAGTACGGCAATGTCCTGATCTACAACCTCGTGGCGCTGATGCTCGCGCTGGTGACCAGGCCCGATGCGATTCTCGTCGGCCACGTCATCACGGTTCCGGCTGCCCGGCTGGCGTCGCGACTGCTGCGCCGGCCCTACGTCCTGCTGCTCTACGGCCAGGAGATCCCGCACCGACCCGAACTGGTCCGCTGGGGCGCGCGCGGGGCTCACGCGACCGTCGCGATCAGTCGCCACGCCGAAGATGAGGCACTAAAGGCCGGCGCGCCGGCCGAGCGCATCCGCGTGATCAATCCCGGCATCGACCTGCCCGATCGCGAGCCCGGATCGACCCCGCGCCCGCGCCGCCCCACGATCGTCACGATCGCGCGGATGGTCGATCGCTACAAAGGCCACGACGTGATGATCGAAGCCGTGGACCAGCTGCGCATCACGATGCCCGAACTGCACTGGGTCGTGATCGGTGACGGGCCTCAGCGCGAGAAGTACGAAAAGCGCGTGGTCGATCGCGCCCTGGAAGAAAATGTCACGTTTCTCGGAATCGTGGGCGACAGCGAGCGCGACGACGTCCTCGCAAGCGCGGATGTTTTTGCGATGCCCAGCCGCGTCCCGCCCGGCGGTGGGGGAGAGGGCTTTGGGCTCGTCTATCTGGAGGCCGGCGGGCACGGCGTCCCGGTCGTCGCAGGCGATGAAGGCGGCGCTATGGACGCCGTGGTCGACGGCGTATCCGGCCTGCTCGTCGATCCGCGCGACGCCAACGCCGTAGCGGCAGCGCTTGACAGCATTCTCACCGACCGGGTGCTCGCGACGCGGCTTTCTGAAGGCGCGCGTGCCGAGGCCGAATCACGCAGCTGGGCGACCTTCACCGAGCCGATCCGAGCGCTGCTCGAGCCGGGTTCCGAGCTGCCCGGGGCGACGCGCTCTGCGCGCCCTGGAGGGGCGACGCGTCGAGTCCTCGCTGTCAGTCATACGTCGATCTTCGGTGGCGCGGAGCGCTCGCTGCTCACGCAGTTGACAGCGGACGTGGTCAACGGTCAGTGTGAAGTGATCCTCGCGGCGCCGCCCGGGCCGTTTTCAAACATTGCCGAGGACCGCGGACTGGCAGTGGTCGAGATCCCCGGCTTTGACCGCAGCTTTGCCGCGTCGACGCTGGTTCTTCCGCGCGCGCTGCTCGAAATGGTTCGCTGCGGACGCGAGCTGGCCGAGATCTCCCGGCGCGAGCACATCGAACTGATCCACGCGAACTCGCTACGCGCCGCGCTTCTGGCGATCGCCGGGCGCCCCTTCGGCGGGCCGCCGGTCGTCGCTCACGTCCGCGACAACGTGCCCAGCTCGCTGCGCGGGCGAATAGTCGCGCAGCTCGTCCGGCGCGGCAGCACGAGCGTGGTCGCAAACTCGCAGTATGCGGCTGCGGCATTCAGGCGTGCATCCTCGGGCGGTGAAGTGTCCGTCGTCTACAACGCCGTCGAGATCGCCGGCCATCCCGTCGCGGTCGACCTGCAGTCGGCGATCCTGAAGAAGTTCGCCGAGCTGAACTCGCCGGTCCTGACCGTGGTCGGACAGATCACGCCCTGGAAGGGTCAGGACATCGCGATCCGCACGCTCGCGGCCGTCAAGCCGTATCTGCCCGACGCAAAACTCGTGATCGTCGGGTCGGTCAAGTTCGCCGGCGACACGACTTACGAGAACGGCCGCTTCGAAGCAGACCTGCGCGAGCTCGCAGCCGCGCTGCGCGTCGAGCAGGACGTGCTGTTCACCGGTGAGCTCGCAGACGTCGAGCCGGCTCTTGTTGCAAGCGACATCGTCCTGATGCCGTCCTGGGAAGAGCCGTTCGGCCGTGCGGCCGTCGAGGCGATGGCCTGCGGAAAGCCGGTCATCGCGACCAACGTCGGAGGTCCCGCCGAGTTCATCGAGCACGGGTTCAACGGCCTGCTCGCCTCGCCGGGCGTCGTCGACGAATGGGCCGACGCAGTGCGCGCTCTTTCCGAGGACGAGCAGCTGCGCGAGGATCTGGGAAACCGCGCAAGAAATACCGCGCAGAGTCGCTTCACGCCGGGCGCCCAGGAGACCTCCTTCGGGAATGTCTACTCGGCGGTCCCGCGGTGACCCGGCTGCGCAAATACCTCTCCAACGGCGGTCTCTTCCACAGCAGCGCCCAGAGTGTCGTCTCGATGGGCGTCACGATGGCGCTCTCGCTGGCCTCGGGGATCCTGACCGCGCGACTGCTCGGCCCTTCGGGTCGCGGCGAGCTCGCCGCGATCATCACCGTCAGTCAGACGATCGGCTGGATTGTCTCGATCGGTTGCTTCCAGGCCGTGGTCCACTACAGCGCCAAGCACCGCGAGTCGGCCTCAGACGTGGTCGCCACCTGGATCGCCATCTCAGTCCCGGCCGGCCTGATCGGCGTGCTGATCGGCCAAGCTCTGCTCGGCACGCTGTTTCGCGCGCAGTCAGACAGCACACTTGAAATGGCGCGCTACTGGCTGCTGCTGATGCCGCTCAACCCGCTCTCGGAAGCGCTCAGCGGCGCGCTCGTCGCCTCACGCGACTTCGCCGCGACGAACATGTTGCGGATGATGCAACAGGCGCTTTCCGTCGCCTTTTTCATCGCGCTCTGGCTGGCCGGGAACCTCACCGTCGAAACCGCGCTGATCGCTCAGGCTGTCGTGATTTTCACGTACATAGTCGTGCTGCTCGTCCGCGTTCACCGCCGCGTACGCATCGGGCGTCCGCGCAGAATCCACGCGTCTTCGGGGATCTGGTACGCGGTGCGCGCGCACTCGAGCAACGTCACCGGCCAGGTCAATTCGCGTTTTGACCTGATGCTCATGCCGGCGTTTCTTCCTGCGGCCCAGATCGGCCTGTATGCGGTTGCGGTCAGCGCGACCTCGATGATCGTGTCGCTCGCCAGTTCGCTCTGTCAGATCGTTCAGCCGGTCGCCGCCGCGGACGGACCCGGCAGTGACCGCCAGGTGGCAAAAATGTTTCACGCGACGATTCTGCTCGGGGTGCTGCTCGCTGCGCCGGTCGCGTTGCTGGCGCCGTGGCTGCTGACCTTGGTGTACTCGTCGGCGTTTGAAGGGGCCACCACGGCGCTCCGGCTGCTGGCTCCGGGCGCCGTGCTTCTGGCGATGACAAACGTGCTGGTTTCCGGACTGTTTGGCAAGGGCCGACCGGCGACCGGCGGCTTTGCTCAGCTGCCCGGCTCGATCCTGATGATCGTTCTGTTGATCATGTTCCTGGGCAGCGGCGGTATTGAACTGGCGGCGGCGGTCTCGACGCTGACCTACGGGATCTCCGTGATCGTCGCTGCGGCCGCGTACCTGCACTTTTCGGATTCCACTGTCCGCGAGCTGTTCGATCTGCGGCCGACGGCCAGAGAGCTGATCGCCCGACTGCGCAAATCCTCGCGCGCGGCTGTCGGCCCGCGCCCAGAAGCCGGAGGCGTCCGATGAGCACGTTCGCGCTCAGCGTCTGCATCTGCACGCGCAACCGACCGGCCGAGCTGACCGAGTGCCTGGATTCGATCGAGCGTTCAAGTGTTCCGGTGGCTCAGGTGATCGTCTCCGATGACGGGATTCCGGACGGTCCGGCGAAGCAGATCGCCGAAGATCGGGGCGCGACATACGTACCCGGCCCGCGCCGGGGACTCTGCGCGAACCGCAACCGCGCGCTTTCTCTGGTCACCGGAACGCACGTCCTGTTCCTCGACGACGACGCGTTGCTCGCGCCGGACTTTGCGGCCAACGTCCGCGCGCGCATCGACGGCGATCGCGCAGCCGATGCGGCTGACCGGCTGATCGTCAGCGGCCGCGAGATCAGGCCGGGAGGTCACGTCACCGAGGCCTGCGAGCAGTCGTTTCTTGGATTTCAACAGCTCGGCTACAGCGAAGGCGATGAACGAAAGACGGTCGTGATCAACGCCACGGTGTTCCCCGCGGGGCTGTTTCAAGAGGTTGTCTTCGATGAGCGGATCGCTTACGGATACGACGAGGTCGACCTGACCACCCGCGCCGTTGCCGCTGGCTGGCGCATCGCCGCACTTCCGGAGGCGATCAACCAGCACAATCACTCTGAGCGCTCGCGCGAGGGCTATGTGGAGGCCCAGGACGCCACCAGGCTGTACGTGACCTTCAAGCGCTATCGACGCACCGACCGACGGCCGCTGCGCGCAGCGGCGTATTCGTTGGTGGCGCCGTTGCATCTGCTTGCGGCGTCGCTCAAGCGGGCGGGCGTGCGCGGGATCGCTCCTGCGGCTCGCTCGGTGCGGCTTGCGGTCTCGTTGTCAAGGACGCCGATCGGGAGCTGATCGCCGCGGCGTTATCAGCTTGATAACACGGCGCAGATACCTTCGGCAGAGATGGAGTTCTCACCGCTGACAACCAGTGGCGGGTCCCGCGTGGGCGGACGCGCTCTGCCACGGCTCTCGAGCGACATGGCCTGGGCCGCGCTGCTCGCGATCCTTGCCGCAGCCGCTTCGGCGGTCGTGATCGGCGGCGGCACGAACGCCGTCCGCGGCCTGGTGGCGCTGGGCTGCGCAGCGTTGCTGCTGGCACTGATCGATCGCGATCCCGCAAAGGGTGTGCTGGCCACCTTCGCATTCCTCACGCTGCTCGGACTCACGCGAAGACTGCTGATTCCGGCCGTCGGATGGACCGGCAACGACCCGCTCGTGCTTGTCGGCCCCGCGATCGCCGCGACACTCGTTGTCAGGCAGTTCGTGGTCGAGCGCCGCGAGCTGGTCACCGATCGGCTCTCCGGCCTGGTCTGCGCCGTGTTCGCACTGGTCGTACTTGAGGCCTTCAACCCGCGCAACGGTTCGATCATGGTCGGGCTGGCGGGAATCATCTTTCTCGGGGCGCCGATGCTGTGGTTCTTCGTCGCCCGCGAACAGCTGCGCGGAGACGCGATTTCGCAACTGCTCTGGCTTGTGCTCGGGGCGGCGACGCTGGTTGCTCTCTACGGCCTGTTTCAGACCTGGGCAGGGCTCCCGTCCTGGGATGCGCAGTGGGCAAAAATTGCTGAGTACAACGCGCTGCGTGGCGGCTCCGGATCGATCAGCGTGTTCGGGACGTTTGCCAGTTCGGCGGAGTTCTCGATCTACGTCGGCGCCGGCGCCGTGGTTGCCTGCGGGCTGGGATTCTCTGGTCGGCCGATCGCCCTCGTCCCATTGGTGATACTGCTGCCCGCGCTGCTGCAGTCCTCAAACCGCACCGCAGTCGTGCTGAGCATCGTCGCCATCGCGACGATGGCGGTGCTTCGTAGCGTGCCCGCCCGGGTGATCCCGGTGGCACTGGCGATCATCATCGTGGCGACGATCTTTGCGGCGCCGGCGATTTCATCGGCCCTCCAGGCCGGCGCCAGCAGCACTTCAAACGAGCGTCTTCAGTACCAGCTGTCGGGGATCAGTCAGCCGCTCAGCAGCGAGCGTTCGACCGCGGGCGTCCACTGGACGCTTTTCTACGATGGAATCCGTCGCGGCATCAGCGATCCGTTCGGCTCTGGCAGCGGAGCAACCAATCGGGCGTCCGCGCTCTTCGGAGGAGACGGAAACGCGCGCAGCGCAAACACCGAAGTGGACCTCTCGAACGTGTTCGTTTCGCTGGGGCTGGTCGGTGGTCTGCTTTATCTGGCGTTGATGTTCACCGCGTTTCGCGACTCCGCCCGCAACTTCGTGCGGCGACAGGACGGGCAGTCGCTGGCGATCATCGGACTTCTGGTCGCCACGCTCGGCGGCTGGATGAGCGGCGGGCACTACGCCACGGCGCCGCTTGTCTGGCTTCTGCTGGGCGTGACCGCAGCGTGGGCGCGACCGAAAAACAGCCTTTCGTAGGCGTCGGCCACGCTGTCCAGAGAAAAGCCACCGGCCAGTTCGTGGGCGCGGGCGCCGAGCCGCAGGCGCAGAGCGGGGTCCGCGAGCACCTCAAGCGCTGTGGCGATGCTTTCAGCACTGCCGTCAACGATCAGCCCGCTTCGCTGATCCTCCACGAAGTCGCGCACGCCGTGCGCGGGTGCGACGACCACAGGAAGACCGACAGCGCAGGCTTCCAGCACAGCGTTGCCCCAGGGCTCATATGCGCTTGGCATGGTCAATGCGTCTGCAGCTGAGAGATAACGCTCAGGGGCGGTGACCGACCCGACGAAGTGGACGCGCGATTCAACGCCGACCGCTCGAGCGTGTTGGAGCATCGACGCGACATCGCCCGGTCCGACGACGATCAGGCGCCAGTCGGTCTGATCCGCCAGCGCCTCGATCACCTGCGGAAGACCCTTGCGTCGCCAGTCGCCGCCCAGAAGAACCGCGACCGGCTGATCGTCGGCGATGGCGAGTTCCTGGCGGATCGCCCGCCGTGCGGCCGGGTCCAGCTGAAAACGCTCAAGGTCCACACCGTTCGGGATCGTGCGCGCCGGTCGCATTGCCGGGAACAGCTCATCGAGCTCGGCGGTTCCCGAGCGCGACATCGCGACAAGTGAGTCGCATCGCGAAGGCCTGTAGATCAGGCGTTCGCCGCCGCGACTCAGGAACGCGGCAAGCCGCGCGCTGACCCGGTGGGCGATTCCGGTACCGCTTGCACGCGACTCTCGCCCCGGCTGGCGGGCCCACGCCGCGTGGCAGAAGGGGACCTTCGCTGCGTCGGAGTGGTTGAGGACGATCGCACCCATGGTGTAGAGCGCTCCGCTTCGGCGGCGTGCGACGACGATCGATCCGAAGATGAAGAACCACAGGTACGCGAGCGGAAAAGGTCGCTGCGGCCCGGAGACCTCGACCGTCGTCAGCCGCTCGTGCGGTTCGAGCTCGATGCGTCGGCCGATGGCGCAGACGGTGACGCCGCGGTCGAGCAGGCGCGTGACCAGCTCTGCGAGTTGCGACTCCATGCCGCCGAACGGGCCGATGTCGTGCGCGACCACGGTCAGGTTGCGCGGTGTCGACTCAGCGTCGTGCACGCGGGGCCCAGTCCTCGTGGTCGCGCTCGCGCGACCAGACGCGAAGCGCAGCGACCCGACCCCAGCTCGCGTTCACGCAGCGCATCACGGCTTCGAGTGGGCCGAGGCGCCCGATCGCGATCGTGCGCACGGCGCCGAACGGCCCCGGCGTGGGCGGTACGCCGATGATCATCAGATACAGCCCGGCGCGTAGCCGCTGTCCTGCGGGCAGCCAGCGCATCAGCACCAACATTTCGTTGAAGGCTGTGTCACGAAGCGCACGTCCACTGGGTCTGTCGCGCTGGTCCGCGCCGGTGCGCGGCGCCGCGTTGTGGAAGACGGCCGCATCGGGCGTGTAGATGACGCGCCAGCCTGCAGCATGCACCCGTAGTGAGGCTTCGGAATCGTTTGCGACCTGAGCGCCTTCGCCGCGCAGCGACTCGTCGAAGCGGCAGAGGTCGCGACGGAAACTCATGTTTGCGCCGCGCAGCCACTGCACCTCGCGCGCCGCACCGTCGCCGGCGTGATGATTGCCGCTCGGGCATCCGAGTCTGGTGAGCCGTCCGACGCGGAGCCGGTCGCTGCTCTGCGCGGCGGTGACCTGCGGGACGATCAGCTTGCCACCGACCGCGCCGACCGTGCGGTCCTCGAACTGCTCTGCGAGGCGCAACAACCAGTCGCGCCTGGGCACGGCGTCGTCGTCGATGAACGCGATCAACTCGCAGCGCGCTCTGGCCAGGGCGGTGTTGAGCGCATGGGTCTGGCCAGGCCTGCGGACCCGGACGACCTCGAACTGAAGCGTTTCTTCGATCAGCCCCGGCAGCGCTGCTGAGGTGACCTCGTCGTCC
>JAEMRJ010000010.1 GCA_016463365.1 Thermoleophilaceae bacterium
TCTCGCGCAGACGCTGGGCGACGGTCATGTTGAACGAGTTGAGGATCAGGAAGCCACCGACGAAAAGCGACATCGCTGCAAAGAAGTAGAGAATGATGTTGAAGCCCTGAAGCTGGCTGTTTATCTCGTCCGCGATGTCGCTCGGAGTGTTGACCTGAACCCCCGCCGGAACGAGTTCTTCGATCTTCTTGCTGACGACGGAAACGCTGCGACCGTCGGCAACCTTCACATCGATCTCCGAGTAGCCGCGCGGGACGTCGAAGGCTCTGCGCGCGTAGTCGATGTCCATCTTGGCGAAGCCCTGACCGCCGAAATTGACGCCGGCTCCGATCTGGAACAACCCGGAGATCTTGAACGCGCGCACGCCGGTCGCGGTGGCAAAGTTGAGCGTGTCCCCGACTTCGGCGTTGTTGTTTCCGGCCCACGACGCATCGAGCTGGAGCTGGTCGCCGACGATTTCCGGCGAGCCTGCGACGGTTTTTGCGCCCGCGAGGTCAGGATCATCCGGTCTTACGCCGCTTACGAACACCTGGTCCTTCTGGCTCGGCTCGGCTTTGCCGCCCTTGACCAGAACCATCGTTGATCCGACCGACGGTACAGCGACCGCGACACCATCCACGCGCTGCACCTGCGCGAGCAGGGACTCCTCGAGCGTGCCCTGGCCGTTCGCCCCCGCGCTGACCGCAAGGTCGGTGCCGCCGTAGACGGATGCGAACAACTCGTCGAATGTCGAGACGATCGTCTGCGAGAGCGAGAGCACCGAGAAGAACAGCGCCACTCCCAGCACGATGCCCAACCCGTTGAGCACGGCACGACCCTTTCGCGCGCTGACGCTGCGCCAGGCGAGCGCTCGGATCACGGCTCAGACCGCCTGTTCGAGGCCGGCGAGGTGTTCGATTATGTGGCCGGGGTCGCCGCCCGGGACTTCGCCGGCGATCAGTCCGTCGCGCAGGAAGACGACGCGGCTTGCGCGGCTGGCTGCGACGGCGTCATGGGTGACCATCATGATCGTGTGACCGGCCTGCTGTTGGACGTCGCGAAGCATGTCAAGCACAGCTGCGCCGTTCTTTGAATCGAGGTTTCCGGTCGGTTCGTCGGCAAGCAGCAGGGCGGGGTCGCGCATCAGCGACCGGGCGACCGACACACGCTGCTGCTCGCCACCCGAGAGCTGTGAGGGCAGGTGCTTGGCGCGCTCGGTCAGACCGACCAGCTCGAGCAGCTCGTCGGCGCGCGCGCTCAGATCGCCAGCTCTGCCGCCCGCGATCAGCGACGGGAGCATGACGTTTTCTTCCGCGGTCATGGTCGGCAGCAGATTGAAGAACTGGAAGATGAACCCGATCGAGTCGCGTCGCAGCAGCGTGAGTTGGTTCTCGTCCATTCCGCCGATCTCCTGGCCGCCGATCGCGACACTGCCTTCGTCGTAGCTCTCGAGCGCGCCGAGAATGTGCATCAGGGTGCTCTTGCCCGAGCCCGACGGACCCATCACCGCGACGAACTGGCCGGGCTCGATCGTAAGGTCGATTCCTTTCAGTGCCTCGACGGAGGTTTCGCCGGATTCGTAGCGCTTTTTCAGGCCGACGACCTGTACTGCGGGGGAGTCGCTCATGGCCGCGCAGAGTACTCAGAGCGCGTGACGCTCCGCGCGGTCACCTGGGAGCACGTGGATCGACTTGAAGGCTTTGTCGCTGGCACCATGGAGCCGGGCTCCCTGGGCGACCTGGCGCTGGAGGTGATCGACGATGTCCTGGCTGATCAGCTCTCCGGGTAGAAGTGCTGGGATTCCCGGGGGATAAACGGCGATCGACTCGCCGCAGATCCGGCCGACTGATTCGCTCACCGGGATCACTTCGTCGGCCGCAAGGAAGGCTTCGCGAGGGCTCACGACCTGGTCCAGATTGAAGGTCTCGCGCGAGTCGATCGGCGTGGCCGGTTCGCGAAGCGGCTCGGCGCGCGCGGCCGCATCAACGAGCGCTTCGTAGAGTCGGTCGAGATTTCCGGGGTCTTCGGCGATGCCCACGACGAAGACGACGACCGTGTCGGTCGCCAGCTCGGGGACGACATCGTGACGCTCGCGGACGGCGTCGGCAAGCACGAAGCCGGACTCACCGGTCCCGCGCGTGTCCACGACGATCCGCAGCGGGTCCGTGTCGTGAACGCCTGTGTGTCCGCGCAGGTCGCTGCCGGCGACATACAGGCCGGGGATCAGGTCGATCTTGTCGACGATCGTGTCGATCGCGGTCAGCGTCTCGGAAAGCAACGCTTCGCCGTTGACCGTGAGGTTTCGGCGTGCCGCATCGAGCGAGACGAGCAGCAGCCCGTTGGGTGAAGTCGATCGCACAAGCCGCACGGCGCGGTCGACCATGTCCGGATTGATGAACTCGGTGCCCGCGACATGAAGCATCGCGCTCTGTGTGAACGAACCGACCGTCTTGTGGATTGAGGTGAGGACGGCGTCGGCACCGAGCTGCAGCGCGCTCTGCGGCACCTCTGGATGGCGGCCGAAGTGCGAGCCCCAGGACTGGTCGACCACCAGCGGGATCCCGCGGTCGTGTGCGATCCGCGCGAGCGCGGCGACGTCGGCGCACATTCCGTAGTAGGTGGGGGAGACGATGAAGACGGCTCGGGCGTCGGGATGCGCTTCGAGCGTCTCCTGTAGATCCTCCGGCAGCACGCCGTGGGCGATCTGCAGGTCATGGTCGACATGCGGTGCGACGAACGCGGGGATTCCGCCACTGAGCACCAGTCCGTCCACCACAGAGCCGTGGGAATTGCGCTGCACGACAACACGCGCGCCCAGCGGCGCCAACGCGAGTGCCAGTGCGTGGTTTCCCTGCGTCGCACCGTTGGTCAGAAACCAGGTCTGCGCTGCGCCGAATGACTCTGCGGCGAGCAGCTCGGCCTGGTCGGCCGGGGTGGGGTAGGGGCCGACATCGATCCCGTGCATGTCGCGCGGTATGTCGTATCTCAGCGCGTCGGCAAGGTGCGCGCGAAGCTTTTGATCGGCGCCGAAGCCGCCCTTGTGGCCGGGCACATGAAAGCGCGCCGGGTCGCGGTCGCCGTAGGCGAGCAGTGCGTCCAGGTAGGGCGTGCTGTCCTGATCACCTGCCAGGAAGTCCGCCTCAGAGCCGACTGCGGACGGATTCGACCTTGTCAGCCAGTGTCTGGTCCGGTTTGTCGGAGGGCTCGTCGAGTTTGAGGACTGTGTAGACGCGGGGGATTCCAAGCTCGAACGGCACCTTGTGCAGTTCGGCGGCCAGGGCGAAGATGTCGTCGGCTGAACCCTCCAGCGCGGTGCCCATGCCGTGGAGCTGGTAGGCGACCTTGTCCTGCTGCGAGAGCCTGCGCTGGATCTCGGCGATGTACTCGCTCGCGTGCGAGTCCTGGCCGGTGCGCAGGCCCAGGATTGTGATGTCGGCGGTGGCCATAGCGCCAATCTACCGGTCGATCAGGTCAGGCTGGTCCACACTGTTTTGGTTTCGAGATAGGCGTCGAGGTTCTCGGCGCCGTGCTCGCGGCCGATGCCGGATGACTTCACTCCGCCGAACGGCGCAGCGGGATCGGTGAGCCCCCACATGTTGATGTAGACCATCCCCGATTCGAGCATCCCAGCAAACTTGTGCGCGCGGCCGATGTCGCGCGTCCAGAGTCCGGCCGCGAGGCCGTACTCGTTGTCATTTGCCTTCGCGGCGATCTCTTCAAGGTCTTCGAAGCGGGTGGCGGCGAGCACCGGGCCGAAGATCTCCTCGCGGGCGATCCGCATGTCAGATTCGACTCCCGTGAAGAGCGTGGGGCGGATGAAGTATCCGCCGTCCTCGCGCTCGGCGACGCCGCCGGCGATCGCCTCGGCACCTTCGTCGAGGCCGATCTGGATGTACTCGTTCACGCGGTCGAACTGCTGCTCGCTGACGACCGGGCCGAAGGTCGTTCCCTGCGTGAGGCCGGGGCCGACGACGGAGTTGCTGGCGAGTTCGGCGAGCTGACTGGTGACCTCTTCGTAGAGCGAGTTCTGCACGAACAGGCGCGAGCCCGCATTACACGCCTGGCCGGTGTTGAAGTAGATGCTCTGGAACGAACCGCCGATCGCTGCCTTCAGATCGGCGTCCTCGAAGATGATGTTCGGGGACTTGCCGCCGAGCTCGAGCGTGACGCGCTTGAGCTCGCGACCGGCCTTCGAGCCGATTTCGCGGCCGACCGCGGTGGACCCCGTGAATGCGATCTTGTCGACGCCGGGGTGATCGACCAGCGCGGCGCCGACGGCACCGTCGCCGTTGACGACGTTCACGACGCCTTCGGGAAAGCCGGCTTCCTTGACCAGGTCGGCAAGGCGCAGGGCGGTGAGCGGCGTCTGCTCGGCGGCCTTGAGGACCACTGTGCAGCCAGCGGTGAGCGCCGGCGCGAGCTTCCACACGGCCATCATCAGCGGGAAGTTCCACGGGACGATCTGGGCGCAGACACCGACCGGCACGCGCTCGGTGTAGACGAACATGTCCTTGGCCTCGACCGGGATCGCGCGACCTTCGAGCTTGCTCGCCCAGCCGGCGAAGTAGCGCAGGTGCTTGACCGAGCCCGCGACATCGACGTATTGCGCGATCTTGACCGGCTTGCCGTTGTCGATCGACTCGAGCTGCGCGAGCTCTTCGGCGTTTTCTGCGATCAGGTCGGCGAGCTTGTTGATCAGTTCGCCGCGTTTGATTCCGGTGAGTTTGCGCCACGGGCCGTTGAAGGCTTCGCGCGCGGCGGCGACGGCGGCGTCTATGTCCTGCTGAGAGGCGGTGGCGATCTCAGCGATCGGCGCGCCGGTTGAAGGGTCGATCGTGGTGAAGGTCTCTGAACCGGCGGTGAAATCTCCGGCGATGAAGTTCCCGAGCGGCGCGCGCTCGAGGAACGCCGCGGCGGCTGTGGAGAGGTCTGCAAGCTGTGAGGTGAGGGTTGTGGACATGCGCAAAAGGCTATCCCCAACGAGCACAAGCGGAATTCTGCGTCGACATACGTCCTGCCGAGAGTCGGCAAGACGTATGTTGATGCAGAAAATGGCTCAGTTGTGGCCTTCGAGTACTGCGCGGCGCAGGACTGAAGCCGTGCGGTAGCGATCCCCGCCGATCTCGCGCTGCAGCGCGTCGAGCGTGGAAACGATCTGCGCCGAGCCGATCGCATCGCGCCAGGCCATCAAGCCGCGCGGATAGTTGAGCCCGAGCTGCACACCTTTGTCGATGTCGTCGGCGGAGCCGACCCGCTCCTGCAGAGCGAACGAAGCCTCGTTGATCAACTGGCAGACAATCCGCCCCAGGACCAAGCCGGGGCCGTCGCCAACTTCGATCACGTGTTTCCCGATCACATGGAAGTAGTGGCGCGTGGCCGTGAAGGTCTCATCCGAAGTGCCCGACCCGCGCGTGATCTCAACGGCCCGTGCTTCGCCGAGCGGGGGCAGGCAGTGGAATCCTGCGAAGTCGCGGCCACGGGCCGCCGCAGCCAGACTGTTGCCCGCGCACAAGACCGCGACCGGGCCGCGTGAAAGATCAACATCGCGTCCCGCGGTGACCAGCCGCGCATCAATCGTGATCGTGCGCGGCACATCGGCCGGCGCGGCCACCTCGTAGCCGGCAGCTTCAGAAAGCCGACGAAGCTCGCGCGCCAGCGGTGTCTCGCCGATCACATCAACCGCCCCTGACGCGCTCTCGATCATCTGCGGCGACGGGTCGTCGGCCCGGTACGCGCCGCCTTCCGGGTATTCGTAGTAGCCGCGTCCGCTTTTGCGTCCGAGCCGACCGGCGGCGATCATCTGAGCCGGGATCAAGCTGGGTCGCCAGCGCGGCTCGCCGTGCCCGAGCGCATAGAAGGATTTCGCGATGTCGTAGCCGACGTCGATTCCGACCAGGTCTGACAACTCAAACGGCCCCATGCGGAACCCGCCGCCCAGGCGCATCGCGCGGTCGATCGTCGCCGCGTCGGCGACGCCCTCGCTCAAGAGCTGCTGGGCTTCAAGCAGGAACGGCCGGCTGACGCGATTGACCAGGAAGCCCGGACCGTCACTTGCGTCGATCGATTCGCGCCCCATCGCCGCGCCGACCGCGCGGGCGGTCGCCAGAGCTTCGACCGAACTGTTCATCCCTGCGACCACCTCGACCAGCCGCATCAGCGGAACCGGGTTGAAGAAGTGCATGCCGACCACGCGCTCGGGCTGAGGCAGGCCGGCGGCGATCGCGGTCACAGGCAGTGAAGATGTGTTGGTCGCAAAAACGGTCCCGGGCGCGGTCAGAGCTGCCAGCTTGCGAAACAGGTCCTGCTTGATCTCGAGCTTCTCAGCGACGGCCTCGATGATCAGGAAACAGTCGCCGAGCTCTTCGGGCGACGAGACGGCGTCGACTCGCGAGACTGCCGCGCCGGCCTGAGCTTCAGTCATTTTTCCGCGCTGCACGGATCGTTCAAGAAACGCCGCGATGCGACCACGCGCAGTATCGGCCGCGTCGTCGGCAACATCGAAGATCTTCACCTCCAGGCCGCCTACCGCGGCGACCTGCGCGATCCCGGCACCCATGGTGCCTGCGCCGACCACTCCGATCGGAGCGTCTGGCAGCTCGGCGGTCATCACTGACCCTTGAATTCCGGCGGACGCTTGTCGATGAACGCTGTCATTCCCTCTACCCGATCATCGGTAGCCATCGCCAGTTCAAACAGTCGCCGCTCATATGCCAGTCCGCCTGTCATTCCGTCCTCGAACGCCGCGTTGACCGCCTGCTTGGCCAGTCGGACGGCGACCGGCGGTCGCTTGGCGATCACCTCAGCGAGGTCTGACGCCTTTTCCCGCCAGTTCTCTTTGCGTCCGGCGACGACATTCACAATCCCGAGCTCTTCGGCGTAGCGGGATCCGATGCGCATCCCGGTCAGCACGAGTTCCATGGCTTTCTGTTTGCCGACGATGCGAGCAAGACGCTGCGTGCCGCCGCCGCCGGGAATGATCCCGAGCGTCACTTCGGGCAGACCGAACTGCGCGCTCTCGGAAGCGACGATGATGTCTGCAGCGAGTGCGAGCTCAAACCCGGCACCGAGCGCGAAGCCCGAGACTCCGACGACAACCGGCTTGGTGCATTCGGCAACCGTCTGAAAAATGCTCCGGCCACGCGCCATGTCCATCGCGCCGACCAGGTCGACTTCGGACATCAACTTGATGTCGGCGCCCGCGGCGAATTGTTCGTCCTGACCGACGATCAGTACTACGCGTACATCGGGGTCGGCATCGGCAGCGTTGATCGCTGCGGCCAGCTGTTCACGCAGCGGTGTCGAGAGGGCGTTGCGAGCATCCGGGCGGTTCAACTCGATCGTGATGACGCCGTTCTTGACGCTCTGGAGTACCAGCAGTTCTTCGGACATGCTGCGCCTAAACCATCGCGTTCAGGCCGGTGTACGCGCGCCCGATGATCAACTTCTGCACCTGCGAGGTGCCCTCATACAGCGTCAGCACGCGCGCGTCGCGCAGGTAGCGCGCGGGAGGGAAGTCGTCGACATATCCCGAGCCGCCGTGGACCTGGATCGCAAGGTTCGCGCACTCGATGGCAGATTCCGTGGAGTGAAGTTTTGCGATCGATGTCTCGGTGGTGTTGGGCAGTCCCATGTCCTTCAGGTAGGCGGCGCGCCACAGCAGCAGCCGCGAAGCGTCAGTCTTGACGACCATCTGGGCGATCATGTCCTGGACCAGCTGGAAGGATCCGATCGGCTTGCCGAACTGCTCGCGCTTCTTCGAGTACTCGACCGAGCACTCAACGCTGCCGGCGCAGATGCCGAGCGCGCCGGATCCGACCGAGAACCGACCACTCTCAAGTGCGGTCATCGCAATCTTGAAGCCTTGACCGATCTCTCCGAGCATCGCCTCGTCGGGCACTTCGACGGCGTCCAGGGAAATCTCAGCGACGTCGCTGGCGTGCATGCCGAGCTTGTGCTTGATCGGCTGCGCCGAGAAGCCGGGGGTGTCGGTCGGCACGAGGAAGCAGGCGAGCCCCTTGTACCCGAGCTCGGGGTCGGTCTGGCAGAAGATCAGCGCGACCTTCGCGTAGTTGCCGAGCGAGATCCACATCTTCGTGCCGCTGATCGACCAGCCGCCGTCGATCTTCGTGGCACGGGTCTTCTGGTTGGCGGCGTCGGAGCCGGTGTCGGGTTCGGTCAGTCCGAAGCAGGCGAGCGCGGTGCCGTCGGCGATCCCGGGCAGATACTTCTGCTTCTGCTCCTCGGTTCCGAACTTCATGATCGGCACTCCGCACAGAGAGGTCGTGACCGAGATCACCGTGCGCGCGGCTGCGTCGGCCTTCCCGATCTCTTCGACGATCAGCCCATAGGTGCGGTAGTCGATCCCGCGGCCGCCGTACTCCTCGGGGAAGATTGGGCCCAGGAAGCCCATCTCTGCCAGGCCCTTGACAATGTTCAGGTCAAACTTGCCTTCGTGGTCGTTGTCTGTGGCGACCGGGCGGATCTCGTTGTCGGCGAAGTCGCGGGCTGCCTGGCGGATGAGCTCTTGCTCGTCTGTGAGTGAAAAGTCGATCATGGGGCGGAAGACTATTTGAACCACCTGAAACAAGAAGACGGGCCCCGCGGTCAACCGCGAGGCCCTGGTCTTCAGGCGTTGATTTTCAGTCGGCGAGTTAGAGCTTCTTCGCGGTCTTCTTACCGGCGGTCGCGACGATCTTGGGCAGCGGCGCGAAGCCGATGTCCTGGCGCAGGCCAAGACCCTTGCCGAGCGCGAAGTTGACCATCTGCTTCAGGCCGGCGGCCTTCGGCGAACCCTTGCGCATGATCACGTACGAAAACGCAGTTGCCGGGTAGGCGTTCTTGTACTTCTTCGGCGGGTTCGCGGGGTGGAGGATGTTGCTGCTGGGGACACTCTTGATCCAGCCCGCTCCCTCGCGAATTGACTTCTGGCTGGGCAGGACGTACTTCTTGGCGGCGTTCTGGATGGCGGCCACGGTCAACTTGTTCGGGATCGCGTAGTCGATACCGACGTATCCGATTGCTCCGGTGGTCTTCAGCGCGTTGGCGACTCCGCCGTTGCCTGAAGCTCCGGGTCCGGCCGGCCAGTTGAGCAGAGTTCCGACGCCGGGCGAGCTCCTCCAGGAGGTGCCAGAGCGCGCGAGCCAGTCCGCAAACGCGTAGGTCGTACCCGAGCCGTCGAGACGGTGGATCGGTGTGATCGCGAGATTCGGGAGCGACTTGCCCTTGTTGATGCTCTTGATCTTGGCGTCGGACCAGTTCTTGATCTTGCCCTTGTAGATGTCATTCACGATTGCCGGAGTCAGCTTCAGGCCACTGCTGATGCCGGGCACGGTGTATGAAATCGTCACGGCAGTCAATGACATCGGAATGTTCACGCAGCCGGAGCACTTGCTCTTCTGGTCGGCGGTCATCGGTGCGTCGGTCGCGCCGAAGTCAACTGTCCCGGAACTGATGTCGGTGAGTCCCTTGCCCGATCCGCCGCCGCCGAAGGTGATTCCGCCGCCGAGCTGGCGGTTCCACTCGGTGATGAGCGGGGCGATGAGTGTTGATCCCGAGCCGGTGATCGTGGGGCTGACCGCTGCACCTGCGGTGCCGGCGCCGACGGCCAGCGACATGCTGGCGAGCAGCACGGCGCCAAGGCCAGTGATGGTCGTTCTACGAATGAAATTCATGCTGTTTTGTTGCCTCTCTATAACGATCCGGTTGATCAGTTGACGCGAGTATCGCCCGGCTCCAAATGCGACCTGTTGCGATCTTGTGGCAATGTGGTGACACAAAATCGCGAAGCCGGAAAACGCACATATCCTCGGGCGAATGCGAGGACCACTCTCTTCAAAAGGCTCAAACGGCGACAAAATTCTCCGTGGCCTTGCGTTCTCGGCGGCGCTCCTCGCGATCGTCACGCTGATCGCTCTCGGCTTCAAGGTGATTCAGGGCTCGGCCCTCGCTTTCGAGACATTCGGACTCGGCTTCATCACGGATTCGACCTGGAATCCGACCGGAGGCGAAGACGGAAACGGTCTCTACGGAGCGTGGGTGATGATCTACGGAACGCTCGTCACATCGCTGTCGGCGCTGACGGTTGCTCTGCCGATCGGAGTGGCGATTGGGCTCTATCTGGCCGAACTCGCCCGTGATTCGGTGGCCCGGGTGGTCGGGCCGCTCGTCGAGATGCTCGCGGCGGTCCCGAGCGTCGTCGTCGGATTCTGGGGCTTGATCGTGTTCGCGCCGTTCGTGAGCAAATACATCGAGCCGTTTCTCTACGACCACTTCAGTTTCATCCCCTTGTTCGGCGAGCCACAGACGACCGGCCTGAGTCTCTTCACTGCAAGCCTGATCCTCTCGATCATGATCCTCCCGATCATCGCGTCGATCAGCCGCGACCTGTTTCTGACGGTCCCGAACGAGATGAAGAACGGGGCCGAGGCGCTGGGCGCCACGCACTGGGAAGTCGTCCGCGGGGTGAATCTGCCCGCGTGCGCCGCTGGTATCGCGTCGGCCGCTCTGCTCGCCCTTGGACGCGCGCTCGGTGAGGCCATCGCAGTCGCCCAGGTGATCGGCGGTGGGCAGCAGGTCGTCACTTCACTGTTTCTTCCCGGCGACACGCTTGCGAGCCGTCTCGCATCGCAGTTCCCGGCGGCGATCTCGGACCTGCAGGTCTCATCGCTCTATTACCTGGGCGTCATCCTGCTGGTGATCGGCATCGCCGCCAACCTCACCGCGATCTGGATCGCCAGGCGCTTTGATTACGAGCGCAGGGCGGCATGAACGAGGGCGACGGAATCACCGCGGACGAAGCCCACGAGTTTCCTTTTGACCCCGGCTCCCCGCTGGTTGCCAGCGGCAACCTGCGTCGGCGCATGATCGTCAGCCGATTCGCGCAGGGCGTCGCGACTTTTGGCGCATTCCTTGCGGTGGGCGTGCTCGCAGTCATGCTCTGGGCGGTCGTCTCCAGGGGGATCGACGCGATCAGTTGGAATTTCATCACCACGGGTCCCGAGGAGGGCGGGATCGGACCGTCGCTCGTCGGCACCGTGATCATCGTGCTGATGGCAACGGCGATCGCCGCTCCGGTCGGCGTGCTCACGGCGATCTACACGACCGAGTTTGCGAGCGAGCGCATCGGCGGCATCGTGCGCCTGACACTGGACATGATGAACGGCCTCCCGACGATCATCGTCGGAATCTTCATCTACGGGTTGATCGTCGCCGGCAACCATCAGAGCGGCTTTGCGGCGGCGCTCGCGTTGGCGGTGATCATGCTGCCGATGATCGCGCGCACAACTCAGGAAGTGCTCGCCCTTGTGCCGAGCACGCTTCGCGAGGGCGCCGAAGCTCTGGGCGTGGGTCGCTGGCGGGTGATCCTCGGTGTGCTTCTGCCCACGGTCGGCGGCGCGATCATCACGGCGACCGTCCTTGCCGCCGCACGTGTCGCCGGCGAGACCGCTCCCCAGATCCTCGTCAACCTCGTGGCGCCCAGCACGTTCGTGCTCAATCCGTTCGCCGGGAACGCCATGCCCACCGTCCCGGTGACGATCTACCAGCTGTCTGAGTCTGCCGACCCGACCGGGTTTCAGCGCGCCTGGGGCGCCGCGCTCTGCCTGCTCGTGATGATCTTGATAGCCAACATCGCCGCGCGCAGCCTTCATGCGCGCAGCCAGAGAAAGATCGGACTCAAATGACCGAGAATTTCGAATCGTTCAGCCGCGCGCTCGACGCAGAGGCTGTCCCCAGGAAGGTCCGTATTTCCGGATCGGACGCAGACGCCCCGAAGCCGCGACCGACCAGGAGGCCGGTTACGCCGGTCTTCGAGGTACGAAACGCGAACGTCTACTACGGCGCCAAGCATGCGCTCGCGGACGTGACGACAAACCTCAACCGCAACATCGCGACGGCGCTGATCGGACCGTCGGGCTGCGGCAAGTCAACCTTTCTGCGCTCTTTGAACCGGATGAACGATTCGGTCAAGGGATTCCGCATCGAAGGCGACGTGCTCTACCACGGCAACGACCTCTACCACGCCTCGGCCAATCGCATCGAAGTACGCCGGCGCATCGGGATGGTGTTTCAGAAGCCGAACCCGTTCCCAAAGTCGATCTACGACAACATCGCCTGGGGCGCCCGCAATCTCGGAATGAAGGACAAGCTTGACGACCGCGTTGAAAAGGCGCTCAGGCAGGCTGCGCTGTGGGACGAAGTCAAGGACCGCCTGAAGCAGAGCGCGCTCGGCCTCTCCGGCGGTCAGCAGCAGCGGCTGTGCATCGCCCGCGCGCTCGCAATTGAACCCGAGGTGCTGCTGCTGGACGAGCCTGCATCCGCGCTCGACCCGATCGCCACTTTGAAGATCGAGGATCTCGTGCACGAGCTGAAGCACCGCTACACGATCGTGATCGTCACCCACAACATGCAACAGGCTGCGCGCGTGGCTGACCGCACGTGCTTCTTCTCGCTCGAGGAAAGAAACGGCGAGAACGTCGGCGCGCTGATCGAGGACGACTGGACCGACGTCGTCTTCTCCAACCCGTCAGACAATCGAACCCGCGACTACGTGTCGGGGCGCTTCGGCTGACCGGGGCTAATTCGGGTTGCGCGCAGCGATCGTTGCGCCCGGGATCTGTTCCAGCAACGACGTTCCGCACTGCCAGCAGTAGACAGCTCCAGAGCTGTGCGGTGCCCCGCAGGTCAGGCACAGCGCTGCGACTCCTGTGCGCTCCATCCGCAGGATGCGCTCGATCTCACCGAGTTCGGCGTCGACTTCCTGAAGCTCTGCAGCGCGCTTGACGAGCACGTCCGGACGCATCCGGTTGCGACTGGCCATCTCGTAGGTGAGGCCGCCAAGGTCCCACTGCAGCTCGGCGACCTTCGCCGAGAGCTGATCGCGACGACGCTCGAGGTCGATCGTCTCCTGGGTGTCAACAGGCGCGGCTATTGGCGGCGGTGCCGGAAACTGGGGCTGGGCAGGGCTCGTGACGGTGATGCTCTTGCCAGCTGAGGGCTTCTGGGATTTCTTTCGAACGGCAATCGGGGATTTCATCTGCAGGTCGTCCTGTAATTCCTATTTGAAGTAGTCGCCGGAGAATTTGCCGCTGTCGTCACAGCCGACGCTGCCCTTCTCGCACTTCTCGCCGAGGTCGACATCAGGTGGCGCAAGCTTCACGCCGTTCTTCTTGGCGAGCGCGCTGGCATCCACGCCGTCTTTCGCGTCGGTCGTGGACGCGGCAGCGGCGGCACCTGCGCCCGCTGCGGCGGCTGTGGCTCCCGAGGCGCCGGTTGCAGCGCTTGCGCCGCTGCCGAGAATGATCGGCTGCTGTGCCGCGGCGCCAGAGCTGTCGCCCTTGTTCCCGATCAGGACGCCGACGCCCATCGCGAGCAGAAGCGTGGCGATCGTGGCGAGCAACGCGAGCCCGGAAGAAAGTTTGGTTTTCGGCGGTGCCTGCGGCGGCAGGTAGCCTGCGGCGGGATAGAGCGGGGCGGGCAGTACCTCGACGTTTGGTTGCGCGGCCGTTCGTCCGTCCATGAACGGAAGACGCGGTTCGCCGCGCCGCTCTCCGCACTCGATGCAGTAGCGCTGGTCCGCGGCAACCATCGAGTTGCACTTCGGGCAGGTGTCGCCGTTGCTTCCGACGACCATCGGAGCTGGGGGTGGCGAACTGGCGCCAGCGGCGGCCACTGGTGGCATCTGTCGGGTCGCAGCCGTGTCTTGCGTGCCCGTGGTGGGTTGCATGAGGCGAGTATCCGACAGTCCGGGGTAGATCATGTGAACGAGATGTGTCCCAACGGATACAACCGCGTCGGACCTGTGATCGATTTGTCACCGGGGCTTTCCAAGTTGTTCACAATCGGGTCGGGGTCTGGTGCGAGCATCGTTCCACGTGTACGAGTGCCGTGAATGCCGCGCGCCTCTGGCGCCCGACCAGAGGTATTGCGTAGCCTGTGGCCTGCGCCGCGGCGGCCTGCCCGAGCGCATGCAGAAGCTGATCGCGGCGCTGGACGTACCCCCGCCGCCTCCCGTCGCCGGAATTCCTCCGCAACTTTTTGCCCCGCCGGCGGCCGTTGCCGGTGCTGGGGTTGTCGCATCGCTCGACCACTGGGTCGAGACCTTCGACTATCTCTCGCCGCGCACCGCGGCGGTCTCAGTGATGGCGGTCCTCGCTTTCGGTGTGTTGATGGGGTCTGTGATCGGGCCGAGCGCCGGAACTTCGCCCGTCTACGTGATGCCCTCGGCGGAACAGGCCGCCGTGCAGACTCCCGAGGAGCCGGCGGCCGTTGCCGCAGCGGCCGAAGAGTTGCCTGCGGAGGTGGTGGCCGAGGAGGCCGTGGCCGAAACGCCGCCCGTGACCGGGGTCACCGGGGCGGCCAAGCCGATCAACCACGTTTGGCTGATCGTGCTCTCCAATCAGGGATACGCAAAGACTTTCGGCGATCCAGCCTCACAGTCGTATCTGGTGAGCGACCTCGCACAGCAGGGCGCGGTTGTCCAGAACTACTACGCCGTGGCGCAGGGTGAGCTCGCGAACCGGGTCGCGCTGGTCGCTGGTCAGGGGCCGACCCACCAGATGATGCAGAACTGCCCGAGCTACACCGATCTGATGCCGGGAACGGTAGACGCGTCGACGGGCCAGGCTCAGGGCGACGGCTGCGTCTTCCCCGACACCGTACGAACGATCGGCGAAGCGGTCGCCGCGACCGGAAAGTCCTGGGCGGCCTATGTCGAGGACATCGACAACGGCGCCAACGGCCGCACGAACAATTGTCGGCAGCCGGCTCCGGGCGGGCCCGACCCGGATCATCAGACCGATGCGACCAATGCGTACGCGAGCTGGACAAACCCGTTCATGTACTTCAAGGGGATCGCCGCGAATCAGGCCTGCCAGTTTCAGGTCGGAAGCATGAAGACCTTCGATGCCGACGTCTCATCGGGCCGCTCGCCAGCGTTTTCGATGGTCATCCCCAACCGTTGTCACGACGGCAGCGACAAGCCGTGCGCGCCGGGCGCGCCGGCCGGGCTGAGCGGATCGGATGACTTCCTGCGGACCGTGGTCCCGAAAATCACGAGCTCGAAGGAGTACCTCGAAGGCGGCGTCATCGCGATCACATTCGATCAGTCGCCGCAGGGACTGCCGGACTCCGACACTTCAAGCTGCTGCAATCAGCCCACGTACCCGAACCTCGCCCTGCCGTCCGCCACGGGCAACGCAGTCCCGAGCGGTCCGACCGGACCGACCGGTCCCTCCGGAAGCGACGGCCCAACAGGCCAGACAGGCGAGACCGGGGCGACGGGGGCGACGGGAAGCAGCGGACCGGTGGGCAAGCTGGTCACCGCCGCTGCGGATCCAGGCACCCCGCTCGGCGGCGGAAAAGTCGGGCTGCTGCTGCTCTCCCCATACATCAAGCCGGGGAACATGGATGTGACCGAGGACTACAACCACTTCTCGCTGCTTCTGTCGATCGAGAACTGGTTTGCGACCGAGAAGCTCGGCTACACGTCGCAGATCGGAATGGGCGCGCTGCCCGATTCGGTCTTCAGTGAGACCGCCGGCGCGGGAAGCTAGTCCTTGGTGCCCGGTTCCGGCCAGAACCGGTAGCCGATGCCAAAGTGCGTGTGGATGTAGGTCAGATCTGGCGCCAGTGCGCGAAGCTTTTCGCGAACACGGCGGACGTAGACGTCTGCCGCACGATCGCGATAGGGCATGTGGCCGCCCCATACTTCTGCGTAGATCGTGTCGCGGGTGACCACGCGGTCCGGGTGCTCGACGAGCACCATCAGGACGTCGAGCTCGCGGCCGGTCAGTTGAATCCGACCGGTGGCGGCCAGCACTTCGCGTGAGTCTGGGCGGATCTCGAGGCCAGCGAGCGTGACTGTTCGCTCGGGGGTGCCGAAAGCTGGCGCGATCTCGCCGCCAGCAGCAGACAGTGAATAGGGTCTCCCGATCTCCACGCGCCTAGCTTGCCCGGTGTGAGGGGCGCTTTCGTGAACAAGTAGTGAACGTTTGGAGAATTTGCCTGCAAAGGCAGCGTGATTCAGGCCACTTTTGGGTTTTCGACAAGCATTGCGAGTCCCTGACCGACGCCCACGCACAGCGTTGCGATGCCGCGCTTGGAGCCGCGGCGCTGCAGTTCACGGGCGAGCGTGCCCACGATCCGCGCCCCTGTGCAGCCGAGCGGATGACCGAGCGCGATGCCGCCGCCGTTGACGTTGAGCACTGAATGGTCGACTCCGATCGCTCGCGCGCTGGCGATCGCCTGCGAGGCAAATGCCTCGTTGATCTCCCAGAGGTCGATGTCGTCGGCTGTCAGGCCGGTGCGCTCGAGCAGTTTCCTCGTGGCGTCGATCGGACCGACGCCCATGATCGCCGGGTCAACGCCGGCCGCAGCCGTCGCGACGATGCGCGCCAGGGGTTCTGCGCCGAGCGCTTCGGCTCGCGCGGCGTTACCCAGTACGAGGCAGGCAGCGCCATCGTTGATCTGCGATGAATTCCCCGCGGTCACGGTCCCGCCTTCGCGAAATGCAGGACGTAGGCGGGAAAGCTTTTCGGCGGTTGTGTCCGCGCGAATGCCCTCGTCGCGCTCGAAGCGGACGGGATCGTGTTTTCGCGTCAGCGGGGGCGCCTCGATCGCGACGACCTCGTCGTTGAAGATCCCGGCATCCCAGGCTGCGGCAGCGCGCTGGTGCGACGCCGCTGCGAATTCGTCCTGATCCTCGCGGCTGACGCTGTGCCGCTCGGCGACGTTTTCGCCGGTTTCGCCCATTGCCTCGGTCGAGTGCGGAAAGTTCGGATTGACAAATCGCCAGCCGATCGTCGTGTCGTAAACCGTCGCCGGTTCGCGCGACCAGGACTGCGCGGTCTTGGCGAACACAAACGGCGCGCGGGTCATCGACTCGACTCCGCCCGCCAGGTAGAGATCGCCTTCGCCCAGAGCAAGTGCGCGCGCGGCGTCGCCGACCGCCTCCAGGCCGCTCGCGCAGAGCCTGTTCACGGTCGCGCCCGGCACGGTCACCGGCAGGCCGGCGAGCAGTCCGGCCATGCGGGCCACATCGCGATTGTCCTCGCCGGCCTGATTGGAGGAGCCGAAGTAGACGTCCTCGATCTCGTCCGCCGGAACGCCTGCGCGATCGACGACCGACCTGATCACGTGCGCCGCAAGGTCGTCCGTGCGTACGGTCGCGAGCGCCCCGCCGAACTTTCCGATCGGGGTTCGCAGGTAGTCAAGGATGTATACGTCTCCGTAGTCGACTGGCATGTTCGGGAGGCTAGCTTCCACTCATACATGGCACGCGTACTGATTGTCGACCAGGGATCACGCATCGCAGCAGCCGAGCAGGCGCTGTCCGAAGCCGGCTACGCCGTGCGCAGTGTTGCGCCGCGGCTGGCGGGCGACATCGTCGATCAGCTCGAAAACGTCACCGTCGTCGCCTACCTGATGGCCGACGCCGATGACCCCGCGGCCAACGATGCGATGCTCGAGACCGTTCTGCTGAAAGTCGTCGACACGGGCGTACGCGGGTTTGTCTATGAGCGAGCGGGCGATTCGCCCAACGCCCACGTCGCGCACGCCCAACTGACATGGCACCTGTCGGTCGCAGAGCTCGACGGCGATGCGGCCTTCGCCGAGGCGATCGTTGCTGCCACGAATGCATCGATCGGCGTCTAGATTTCAGCTGATGCTCTGTCCCAACTGCATGTCGCCCTACGTCAGGGCCTACGTTCCCGAACTTGCCGAGGGCGAAGTGGCCGAGCCGACGATCGAGCCGCTCTTTGAATGCACGGAGTGCGAGTACGTCGGTGAGATCACCGAGTTCCGCCCCGAAATCTCGCGTTAGGCAACCGCAGGCTTGATGCAGCCGTCCACGCGGTCAAGCAAGCGGGCGACGATGTAGCCGGTCACGCCCCAGATCAGTCCGCCGTGAGTCTCAAATGCCTCGGTGGTGAACGTCATGCCCGCGCGCTTGAGCTCGCGCTGCTCGCGAACAGCGGCCAGCTCGGCGAGGTCGACCTCAAAGACCGTTTCGACTTCGGCGGGGTTCGGGATCAGTCCAACCTCAACCGGAACGATTCCGGCGATCGGCCAGACGGCGTAGTCGCTGACAAAAGTCGACATCGGCTCGATCGCGCCGATCACCTGGACGCGTTCGGGTGGGATCCCGATCTCCTCATGCGCCTCGCGCAGCGCAGTTGCAACGTGATCCTTGTCGCCGGGGTCAGATGCTCCGCCCGGAAACGAGATCTGACCGGCGTGGGAATTCAAATCCTCGCGGCGCTTTGTGAATATCAACTTGAGCGATCCGTCCCGCTGCGGGCGAAAGGCCATAAGTACAGCGGCCTCTCGGCCGTGCGCGAACATCTCGATCGCGTCGTCTGCCGGCACGAGCTTGGACGCGATGCAGCTGATCACTGAATCGTGATCGACTCGTTGAAGATCACTTCACCTTCGAGCACGCGGTGTACGGGGCACTTGGTCGCGATCTCCGTGATGCGGCGGATCTGGTCATCATCAAGCCCGGGCGGCACGCAGAGTTTCACGTTGAAAGTCGTGGGCGCGCCACGCTTGGCCGACTCGTACTCGACCTTGACCTTGACGTCGCCGACTTCCCAGCCCTTGTGTGCTGCGTACATTTCGATTGTCGTTGCGGTGCAGGAGGCGAGACTCGCGGCCAGCAGCTGCTGCGGTGACGGCCCCGCGTTTTCGCCCCCCATGTCGACGGGCTCGTCTGTCACCAGACGGTGGTCGCCGACCACGACGAGGTGCTCATAATGACCGGTGCGTCTGGCCAGTGCAGACTTGGTTTTCGACTTGACTTCCGTTGACATATGTGACTCCATATCGGGAGGGGAAACCGACTCTTCTAACAATAGGGCGCACGAGACGATCGTGCGTGAATGAATGGTTAACCGCGACCCTCGAAGACCGTCGGCGTCGCTTCATCCGTGAAGCGTGCGAGCGCGAAAAGCAGGTCCGAGCAGCGGTTTACATATGCAAGAACTGTGGCGTCAGGGAGCGGATCGATCTCGGCCAGCGCGACGATCGAACGCTCGGCACGGCGCACCACGGTGCGAGCGACGTCGATCTGCGCTGAAAGCATCGTTCCACCGGGGATGATGAACTTCGGCGGCAGGTTGAGCTGATCCTTGTAGTGATCGATGCGCCGCTCGAGCGCGTCGACCATCGGTTGTTCAACGAGCGTCACCCCCGGTACGAGCTTTCCGAAGCTCTCGTCAGCGGTTGCCAGTTGCGCGCAGCCGATGAACAGGCAGCGCTGCATCTCCAGGAGGTCGATGGCGACTTCAGGCGCAGACTCTCTGGCCATCGCGCGCGCGAGGGCGATTGTCGAGATCGCCTCGTCCACGTCGCCGTATGCGCTGGTGCGCGGGTCGGACTTCTTGACCCGACCGCCGTACCAGAGGCCGGTCGTGCCGTCGTCGCCCTTGCGCGTGTAGATCTTCACTTCCGACATCGTGAGTCGATCCTACCCGGGCGGCTTGCAGCATCCGATGTAACATCAAACCGTGTCCAAAGACATCGCACTGGACCCGGGCTTTGCCGAGATCCTCGTGGGACGAGGCGACGGCGTTGGTGGCGGGGAGCTGTCGACGGCCGAGGCCATCATCGCTGTGGCGGAACGCCTGTTCGTCAGCCAGGGATATCACGCGACGCGGGTGAGCGAAGTCGCAAGACTGGCGGACGTTTCGATCGGATCGATCTACGTCCACTACGAGAACAAGGAAGGGCTCTACGGGGCGTTGATCGAGCGCGCGCTCGACGTCCAGGCTCGCTATGTCGATGCGGTGCTCGACAGCAGCACGATCCCTGATCTTGAGAAGGTGATCGCGCTGGGCGAGGCCTATCTCCAGTTCTTTCGCGAGCAGCCCGACCAGTTCCGCATGCTGATGTTTCCGGTTGGAGCGGTGCCAGAAGAGGTCGCGCGCTCGCCGCTGGCAAAACAGATTGCTCTCCGCGGGGCCGCCCAGCGCGAAAAGCTCGCTCAGGCGATCGCAAACTGTGTCGAAGCAGGAGTGATGCGCGACGATGTGGACCCCGAGCGGGCGGCGAACTTCTGGTGGGCAGCGTGGAACGGCGTGATCGGACTGACCATGCGAAGCGATGATCTGGCGATCGACCCGCAGGAGATGGAACGCGTGGTGGTGACAGGTCGCCTGATGATCGCCGAAGGACTCGCGAGCCTCGCGCTGCGGGATGCCGACGGGCGACTGGCAGAACCGCTCCGCCAACGTCTTGAATCGTTGCAGGAATCGCCGGTCGCAGCGGAGTCGCAGCCGTGAAGTTCGCTCGGCTGATCAGCGAACTGACGGTCGACGCGGCGATTGCGGCAGTCGACGAAACTCCGGCACTCGGCTTCGAAAGCGCCTGGTTGATCGAGGAAGGTGACCTTGCCGATCCCCGGCTTGTCGCTGGCGCTGCCCGTGGCGATGGTCTGAAGCTGGTGCTGCAGCTGGACGTCGGCGCTGACGCGACGCTTCCGCCCGGACGCTCGATCGAACTGGCCGTTGACGGCAGCCCCGGCTGGACGGATGCTCTGCGTACGTTTCTGCGGGAGTCCGGTGATCGCCCGGATCCACCGGTCTGGGTGATGGCAGCAGACGTGGGCACCGTGGCCGCCGCCGGACGTTCTGGTGTCGGTGTGGCGTTCGCGGCGCGTGAGGTCCCAGAGGAGGCCGCGGAGTGGGTCGACGAGTACGAAGCCGAGCTGAGCTCGGGCTCGGCGCAGACGATCGCCGACGCGGCGAACGCTCGGCTCGCCGTCCTGCTACCGGCCGGCGACGATCCCGACGAGCTCGTCGGCCTGGTCGAGCGCTACCGCCAGATCGGCGTGGATGAAGTGATTCTCAGCGGCCCGAGCGCCGGCAGTTCTGAATTCGTGCGTGGAGTGATCGCCGAGTTTGACGATGACGAGGTGCGCGCCGCCGTAGCTGAAAAGGCAGCCCGGCTGGCCCCGGCAGTCGCCGCAGCGACCGACCGCGCTACTAATAAGCCTGCCGTGACAGCGACTCCTACAGAAACTTCGACGCCTCCGCGCAAGAAAAAGCGCAACGCCAAGATGGCTCGGCGGGTTCAGCTCGCCCAGGAAGGCGCAGTCCGCAAGATGAGCGATCGACAGCTCGAGCTGATCGTCGGGAACCGCTTCGGGATCCGCGGGCTTTTCACTGCGATGGCGGCCAAGTACCGTCCGACCGCCGCCGGAGACTTCGCGGGGCCGATCGAGTTCACACTTGAGACGAGTCACGGACCGGAAGTCTGGACGATCAACTGCTCGCCTACCGGCGCGAAGGCCAGGCGCGAGCCCTCGCCCGAAGCAAAGCTTCATGTCGAAGCCAAGTTGGCGGACTTCTTGCGCGTCGGCGTCGGTGAGATCGCCGCCCCCAGCGCAGTGCTCACGGGCAAGCTGAACGTGCGCGGCGACTTCGGCCTGGCGTTGAAGCTCGGGCCGATGTTCGGCGGGCCCGCCGCAATGTGACCGCAGCTTGTCAGGCTGTCTGGATGCGGCGGCTCATGAACCACGCGAAGAAGCCGGCCGAGAAGAACATGAACGACGCGTAGACCGCGGCCGGGACCGCCAGCTCGGGCGAGATGGTCGCTGCCACAGCAATCGCGATCGCGCTGTGGTGCACACCAAGTTCCATTGAAATGGCTGTTGCCTGGCGATCATCCAGCCGCGCGGCCCGCGCAGTTGCGAACCCGATCGCCATCGCCGAGAGGTTCAGTGCCACGGCGGCACCGAGCACCTCCCTGAGGTTCTCGCGCACGGAATCATTCTCGGCGACAACTGCGCCGGCGACGACGACAAAGAAGACTGCAAGCGCGATCCTCTTGGCACGCGGCTCAAATGCAACCGCCCACTCGGTGTAACGCGCTCGAATGGACATCCCGATCGCCAGCGGGACGATGGTGATCGCGAAGACCCGCAGGACGACCGGCAACATCGAAAACTCATCGCTCACCTCAGTGGCGCCGAAGTGATCGATCGCCAGTCCCAGGTAGAGCGGAACCGTGACAAGCGCGCAGATGCTGCTGACCGCGGTGATCGTGACCGAGAGCGCCGTGTCGCCACGGGCGAGGTGGGTGAGGAGATTCGCCATCGTGCCACCAGGGGCTGCGCCAAGCAGAACAAGGCCGGCCGCCATCACCGGCGACAGCCCGAACAGCTCTGCGGCCAGGAATGCAAGCAGCGGCGAAATGAAGGCCAGGTTGACCATTCCGATCGCAACGCCGCGCGGCATGCTGACCACGCGCCGGAAGTCATCCGGGACGAGCGAAAGCCCCAGCGCAGTCATGATCAGCGCGAGGCCGATCGGTACCGCGACAGTTGTTACGAGGGATTCGTCCATGGAAAACACCCCGGGCAGGATTCGAACCTGCGTAAACGGGATTAGAAGGCCCGCGCCTAATCCTCTCGGCCACCGGGGCAGGTGATTGAATCAGCTTATTGGCCAGCTCGACGGGCAATTCTCCGCTCTTCCGTAGGGCGAAGCGTGTTTACTCACCCGATGACGATCTGCTCGCGATCGACTTTGACCATTGCGCTGGCCGCCGGCGCGCTCGCGCTCGCGCTTCTTGTCGGCGAGGGGGTCTCGGTTGCTGCAAATCCTTCGGCGGATTCCTCTGCCGCCCCTGTGATTGCGGCAGTGGGCGACATTGCGTGTCAGTCCAGCGCACCGATCACCACGACGACCTGTCGGCATGCGGCAGTCGCCAGAGCAATCGAGAAGTCCGATCCCGACTCGGTCTGGCTGCTCGGCGACATTCAATACCCCAACGGCGCACTCGATGACTTCAGAAGTTCGTTCGGAAAGTCATTCGCATCGCTGAAGTCGCTCTGGCGCCCGGCGCCGGGCAACCACGAGTACTACACGCCCGGAGCCGCCGGCTACTACGACTTCTTCGGCAGCGCAGCCGGTCCCGCCGGTCGCGGCTACTACTCATTCAACCTTCGCAACTGGCACGTCGTCTCGCTCAACTCCAACTGTGACGTCATCGACTGCAGCGAGAACTCGCCACAGCTCAAGTGGCTGCGGTCCGACCTGAAGAAGAACCGCAACCGATGTACAGCCGCGTTCTGGCATCACCCGCTCTACAGCTCGGGCCTGGTGCACGGCGACGATCCACGCTCGCGCCCGCTCTGGCAGGTGATGCAGAAGAACCGCGCCGAGTTCGTCCTCACCGGGCACGATCACGATTTTGAGGCGTTCGGACGACAGGACGCTTTCGGCAGACGGGATGCGAAGCGCGGATTGATGCAGTTCGTCGTGGGCACAGGTGGCAAGAGCGCCTATGGCCTGGGCCAGGTCAGCAGCAACAGTCGCGTGCGAATCACCGACTCCTTCGGGTTTCTCTCGATGCAGCTCAATCGAAACTCATTTGACTGGCGCTACGTCCAGGTGGACGGCAAGGTTCGCGCGAGGGGCTCGGGCCGCTGCAGCTGAGGCCCGCGAGCCCGCGCTACTAGAATCACTCCAAGTGCGGTTCGCCGCATGCATGGTGGGCGTAGCTCAGCAGGTAGAGCTCCGCGTTGTGGTCGCGGCGGTCGCCGGTTCGAATCCGGTCGCTCACCCCTTACAAAGTCGCCGCCCTCGGCCGGGCCGAATAAGTCTTACCTTGACTTTTTTGACTTCGGCGCGCTGATCGTCAGCGTCGCACGGTTCGCCGTGAGCTTGGCGTTGCTGGTCGTGCCGGCGACCAGCGACGACTGGAGCTTGAACTTCTTGTGCACGCCAAGAACGTTCTGGAAGGTCTCATGGGTGCGCACCTCCAGTTTCTGCGTCGTGCCCGGCTTGATACTGAACACGTAGCGAGCGGCCTCCAGATATGCAGGCTTGGCAGCAGCCCATCCCGGTCGCTCGGTGTAGGCCTTGGCATTGACCTTCTTGGCTGTCCGGAAGACCAGTCGGCCTGAGCATTTCGAAACCGCGGCGGCTGGGCAGGACATCGTGATCTTGAACGCGCCCTTCCTTGAGATTGTCGCGTTCTGGGAGCGCAGCTTCAACTTCAGGAATCCCAACTGGACGTTGAACTGCATTGCCGTGCTGGCAGAGGCGCCCGACCTGTCTGTGACCGTCAGCTGGACCGTGTGTGGTCCGTCGACGATGAACATCTTCTGCGTGACCACGCCGCTGACTCCGGGCGAGCCGTCGAATTTCCAGTCGTAGGTCATCGCGTCGCCCTCGGCGTCGGTCGATGCGGCCGCCGAGAAAATTGTGCTTGAAGTGGTGGAGGGCACAGTTGTGACAACTTGGATCCTTGGCACGGGAACGGAGTTCTGAACCTCGTACGCGCCGATGTCGCGGATCAGGCCGGCACCGCGACTGACCACTCGCGACTGGTCGCTGGCGTCGGTTCCGCTGTCATTGCTGTTGGGCTGCGCCGGATCGCCCGCGTCAACAAGTGCCGAGGCGAGAGCAAGGCGGTAGTCGCCTCCCGCGGCATTCACAAAACCCATGCCCGATTCGGCCATCACACTGCTGCTCGGAACCGTTGTCGCGCCGGTCGTGGTTCCGTTGTATCTCGAGTATGCGAACTCGATTGAAGATCCGGCGTCGGTCGCATCGCCCGCAGTGGCAAACCCAGAGATGATTGAGCTGTTGACCAGGATGGCCTGTGTCGTGGTCGGTCCCGAAGCGTTGGCCGCGACGCCGGTTGTCCCGGCGCCGCCACCAATCAACGTGCAGTTGTCCACACGCACTTCGTTCGTCTCGCCGCTCGTGGAATTTGCTCCCACGGCCTTCCCCCCGGAATTCTCGGCGCTTATTGTTGAAGGCAGGATCGCGCTGCTTGACACCGTGCCGCTGGAAGACGAGCTGACCACGCCGTTGGCGCTGCGGCTCGTCATGCGGCGGACCTTGAAATTCAGTGCCTTCGTCAGTGAAACGGCGTTGGTGGCGTGAGTGACAGTGACGTCGTCGACGGTCGCGCTGGTCGAACTGTCGACAACCACGGCGCTGGATGTACCGCCGCCGAGATTGATCGTGGAACTGCGCACACGCGGGCTGGCCTCACTCACGACGATTCCACGACTGTCGTCGGCGGCGGGGCCATTGATCGAGATGTTTCTGATCAGCTGACCGCCGAGTGTGGCGAGGATCCCAGTCAGCCCCGTAGAGGCGGGCATGTCGATCTGAAGATTGTCGAACGTCGTGTTCGAGTTGGATGTGGTTATGACACTGGTACCGGGCGCATAGGCGGGTGCTGCGTCAATCGTGATGATCGGTCTGGAGCCGCCCACGCCGAGGAGTGCGACCGGCTTGTTCTGAAAATCGATGCCGCTCGGGCTGGAGTATGTCCCGGGCAGGATGTAGATCGTGTTCAAGTCGTTGCCGAGCGAAGCTACGTTGACGTCCTTGAGGTCGTCCTCGTGCGCCCATCCGACCGGGCAGCTGTTCGTCGGGTCGTTGCCGACGCAGAGGAATGACGGTGCTGCGGCGGCGTCGGTGGCACCCGCAATCGCCAGGAGCAGTGTGGCCGCGCACAAGATTGTCGCGAGTCTCCATCCATGGACCCGGACCGTGCGTCCGAGCGGCCGTTGATTGCTCATTGCTTTATTCATCCCCATTGATCCGAACGTGGGACCGTCCGTGCTCGTGCACAACATAGGGGAGGAACGAGCGCTCGTCAAGTCGGTCGCAGAGGACGATACAGCTCCCTGAACCTCTGATAACCGGACTACTGTCCATATAACAGTGGAGAATTCTCCTGACATGCCTGAGCGGATCACGCCGATTGAAGGACTGAGACCTGCGTCCGGCCACAGCGGGCTTCCGGTTCTTGGCGTAGACCCGTGTGAACGCGCGGACGCCAAGCGCAATCGCGCGAAAATCATCGCCGCAGCCGAGCTGCTCTTTGCTGAGCGCGGGGCGGAGGCGGTCTCCATGGATGCAGTCGCGGAGGCGGCGGGCGTGGGCAAAGGAACGCTTTACCGCCGGTTCGGCGATCGCTCCGGACTTGCCCGCGCAATTCTCGATGAGCGCGACCGTGAGTTTCAGGAGAAGTTGATTCGCGGCGAGCCGCCGCTGGGTCCTGGCGCAGACCCTGTCGACCGCCTCGTCGCGTTCGGCGTCGGCGTGATCGAGCTGATCTCCGAGTACGGAGATCTGATCATGGCGGCGCAGATCGGCAAGGCCGGCGCGCGCTTCTCGGGTCCGGTCTACGCGACTTATCGCATGCACGTGCACCGCCTGCTGCGCGACATCGATCCGCGCATCAACGCTGACTACTTGTCTGATGTCCTGCTGTCGACGCTGAACGCCGAGATGTTCGCCTTCTGGCATGCTGACGTCGGGCTTGACAAGGCGCAGATCACCGACGGCTTTCGCCAGCTCGTGACTTCGATCGCCACGAGCTTGAACTAGTTACTCACCAGCCGCGTACTGGACGATCGAACGGTCAATCAGCCATTCGACCGGCGCCCGGTCGTCGATGTAGACGTCTCCGTCGGTCGGCGCCATCATCAGGCGCGACGCCTCACGGCGACCGGTCGGTGCGAGCTCGGGGATGCCGGCTGTGCCGCGCACCACGAGGGCGGGCTGAACAGGCGAGTCCGAGGCCACGAGCATTGAGTTGGTGGGGCGTGTGTGGTCGATCCAGACGTGCTGGAACTCTTCAGCCATTGTCGCCGCCAGCACTCGCTCGAGCACTTCGCTGCCAACCGGATGTCCGACGTTCACCACGACGGTGCCGTTGTGGCGCAGCCGGTCGCGGGCCAGCGCGAAGAATTCGCGAGTAGTCAGGTAGAAGGGAATGTAGGGCTGACGGTAAGCATCGAGGATCAGCGCGTCGTAGCGCTTGTCGGTGGCGCGAAGATATGGCCGCGCATCGGCGGTGTGGGCAGTGAAGTTCTTGTCCTTCAGGCCGAAATAGCTACGACCGACGCCGGCAAGCTCGCCGTCAATGTCCACACCGTCAACCTGAGTCTCGGGGAAAAACTCGGCGAAGGCGCGCGCCGTGGTGCCGGCTGCGTTGCCGAGGATCGCAACACGAGCGGGCGGCTTCGCGGTGGTGGCCAACGGAAGCACGAGTGCTGCGTCCCAGTAGTCGTTGGTCAGCACGGTGGTGGGCTGGTAGAACGAGTGACGCGACTGCCCCTCGTTGAGCTCGAGCGTGCGCGAACCACTCGCGCCCTCGATGACGCGCAGATACTGCGACGCCGATTCGTCTTCAAAGATCACCTTCCCGGCAGTACTGCTCGGCTTGATCGCGCTCTGCGGAATCACGAAGAGCACCGCGATGACCACCGGGAGGACTGCCCAACGCGGGCGGCGAGCGACGCCGATCAGCCCCACCAGCGCAAGCGTCAGCGCGAAGAGCAGAAAGGTCCGTCGTGTGCCGATCCCCGGGACCAGTACGAGCGCGCAGAGCAGCGTTCCGACCAGGCTGCCGGCCGTTCCCAGTGCGTAGAGCCGACCGGCGAGCTTGCCGGCGTCGAGCTTGTCAACCTGCTCGATGCCGATGCGCAGCGCCCAGGGCGCGACCGTGCCAAGCACGAGCACCGGCACCGCGAGCAGCAGCAGCGTCGCCAGCAGCGAACCCACGAAAGCACCTGCCGAGACGCTGTCGAGCGCCTCGACGCCGACGTCCAGCAGTGGCCTGGCGACGAACGGAAGTGCTGCTGTCAGGGCTGCACCGATCATCACCGCGGCGCAGAGGTCGGCCATGTGCGGGCGTCGATCGCCGATCCTTCCGCCCAGCCAGTAGCCGACGGAAAGCGCCACGAGCACGACACCGATCGTGTTGGCCCAGACGACTTCTGATGCGCCGAAATATGGCGCGAGCAGGCGAACGGCTGCGATCTCAATACCGAGCGCGGCGGCACCCACGACGAAGACGAGCAGAGAGAGGGGAGGCCTTGGTGGCCTTGGCGCGGGCTCGGTCATTGGCACGCGAGCGTAGTGGCGATGCCGGTTGTCGGTGCCGCCCGGGTCAACATGCTCACAACATAAACGGACTGTAGTCCGCTACTCTTCCAAGAAACGGACTGAAGTCCGATTGGAATTCAAGGGTTTCTCTGAAACCAACAGGAGATGATTGAGATGAGCACCCAGGCAGCGACTGCAGCAGGCGTATGGAACGCAGACAAGATCCACTCGTCGGTTCGTTATGAGATTGAGCACAACGGCTCTGCGGCATACCGCGGCAGCTTCGAGAGCATTGACGGCAAGCTCGAGTACTCCGACCAGGGCGTCAGCCTCACCGGCGTCGTCGACCTCGCCAGCAACGATCTGAAGGACGAGCAGCAGCGCGGTCACGTGCTCAGCCCGGACTTCTTCGACGCCGAGCGGTACCCGTCGGCCGAGTACAGGTCGACCGACGTCCAGATCGACGGACAGCAGGTGACGATCGTCGGTGAGCTGACACTCAAGGGTCAGACCCGCGAAGTGACTGTGAGCGGAACGATCGGCGAGCCCGGTCCGAATCTCGGCGGCACCGAGACGATTCCGGTGCACCTCGAGACCACGATCAACCGTCAGGACTACGGCGTCTCATGGAACACCGAGCTGCCCAACGGCAGCAAGGTTCTCGGTGACGAAGTCAAGATCGAGGTGGTCCTCGAACTGGTTCAGGGCTGAAGCCATGAAGGTCCTCGGAATCACAGGAAGCCTGCGCAAGGACTCGCACAACTCCCTCCTGCTCAGCTCCGCGTCACGGGTGATGCCCGTCGACGCGGAGTTGGTGGAGCTTGATGTCGAGGTCCTTCGCCAACTTCCCCACTACGACGAAGATCTCGACGTGCCGGGTCTGGACAATCTCTGGGTCAGGCGCCTGCGCGAGGAAGTCAGCGGGGCTGACGCGTTGCTGTTTGTGACGCCGGAGTACAACGGCGGCCTTCCGTCCGCGATCAAGAATGCGGTCGACTGGGTCTCAAGGCCCAGGCTTGACGCTGCGATCAAGGGTAAGCCGTCGGCTGCGCTCAGCGCCAGCCCCGGTCAGTTCGGTGGCGTCTGGGCGCAGGATCACCTGCGCAAGGTACTCGCAGTGGCGGGCGCTCGCGTGATCGACGCCGAGTTCGCGGTCGCAAGAGCCCACGAGGTCCGCGCCGAGTACGGCGACGTCCTTCGGCCCGACGCTGAAGGAGAGCTCGCAGAGATCCTCGAGGCGCTGGTCGAGCAGGCCCGCATCAACGTGTCGCTCGTCGCAGCTGCCTGATCTGCCTGAGCGTCCACCAGCGGACGATGTTGGCCATCCCGAGCGTGGTGGCCAGCGTCTGTCCGACTCGGTCGGTCAGGAAGAATGCGCGAACGCGGCTGGCGGGTGACGGCTTGTATATGGGCGGGCTGCTCACGGGCGAAAACGCTACCGTCATTGACATGACCCCAGTAACAGTTTCAACTTCAGAGCTCCCCGAAGCGACGGCAAAACTCGAGATCGAGGTCTCGCCCGACGCTGTCGAACACGCAATCGAGCACGCCGTGGAGCACATGGCCGGCGAGATCAAGATTCCGGGATTCCGTCAGGGCAAAGTCCCGCCGGAGCTCGCGCGTCAGAAGCTCGGCGACGAGGCAATCTTCGAGCACGCATTCGACGAGGCCGTCGGCGGTTGGTACGGCGAAGCACTCGATCAGGCTGACATCGCGCCGATCGGATCGCCTTCACTTCAGTCAGTCCCCGCCTGGTCCAAGGGCGAGCCGCTCACTTTTGAGCTGACCGTTCCGGTCCGTCCGGTGGCCGAAGTTGGCGACTACGCGGGCATCGAGGTGGGCAAGAAGGTGGCCGAGCCGGACCTCTCCGCAGTTGACGGCGAACTCGAAACGATGCGCGACCGCTTCAGCAAGCTCGAGGATGTCGACCGCGCCGCGCAGGGCGGCGACTTCGTCGACATCAATTTCCTCGGCAAACTCGACGACACCCCGTTCGAGGGTGGCGCCGGCAACGACTACGTGCTCGAGCTCGGATCTGGCCAGTTCATCCCGGGCTTTGAAGAGCAGTTGGTCGGCGCGAAGGCCGGCGACGACACGCTCGTGAACGTCACGTTCCCGGACGAGTACGGCGCTGAGCATCTTGCCGGCAAGGCAGTCGTCTTCGAAGTCCATCTCAACTCCGTGAAAGAGAAGACGCTTCCCGAACTCAGCGACGAGTTCGCTTCCGAAAACCTCGGTTACGACACATTGCAGGAGCTCAAGGACGAGATCACCACCCGCGTCATCGAGCAGGCCGAAAAGGAAGTCGAGCAGGAGTACCGCTGGGCGGTCGTCGACGCCGTGGCCAAGCAGGCCAAGATCGACATTCCGCACGGCCACATCCACTCACGCGCCCACGAGCTCTGGCATGAACTTGCCAACTCGCTCTACCGCCGCGGGATCGATCCGAACGCGTATCTCCAGGCCATGGGTCAGAGCGAGCACGACTTCATCGACAGCGCCGAAGGCGACGCCGAGCAGACGATCCGCCGCGAGGCGACGATCGCCGCGCTGATCGAGGTGCAGGGCGTCTCGATCACCGAAGACGAGATGGTCGACGCGATCGAGCAGGACATGAACGAAGGCCGCGACAAGGCCGAAGAGCAGCTCGCCGCGATCAAGGAAGCTGGCGGTATCAAGCAGCTCGAGAACGAGCTGAAGGCCCGCAAGGTGATCGACGACCTCGTCTCAAAGGCAACCCCGATCCCGTGGGAGCAGGCTGAGGCCCGCGAAGCGATCTGGACGCCGGAAAAAGGCGAACCCGAGGGCGAAGGCAAGTCGACCGAAGGGCTCTGGACTCCGGGCTCCTAGCCCGGCGCGCAGCGTCGCAGGACCGCTCAGCTGTCGAGCCAGCCTGAAAACGCTTCGAGCGCGCCAGGGGTCACGTAGTAGTACGCCCACAGCCCTTGGCGCTCCGAGTCGACAAGACCTGCGTCGCGCAGTTTCTTCAGGTGGTGGCTGAGCGTCGGCTGCGAGATGTCAAACAGCGGGACGAGTTCGCAGACGCAGACCTTGCCGGCGTGTTTGCGCAGCACGTCGATCAGCTGAAGGCGGATCGGATCGCCGAGCGCTTTGGCGACGGTGGCGAGGTTCACGGCGCGCTCGCGGTCGACATCGGGGTAGAAGACCGGCTCGCAACACGGCTCGCCAGGCGGCCGTTTGGTCTTGGGCGTCAATTCCATATCGACGTTCATGGATATGAGAATATCGATTGAATCGGTGTTTGTCGATGGATAAGATGGCCGCATCATGACTCCGGTTCGCGTGGGAATCAACGGCTTCGGCAGAATGGGCAGGCTCGCGCTACGCGCTGGATGGGGTCGCACCGAGCTCGAGTTTGTCCACATCAACGAGCCGGCATGTCCGGCGGAGACGTCGGCGCATCTCCTGATGTTCGACTCCGTCCACGGTCGCTGGGGCCGTGAAGTGACGGGCGACGGGGAGGAGCTCGCAATCGATGGATCTGCGCTGAGCTACTCGACCGAGTCGTCGCCGTCGTGTGTGAACTGGGAGGAATCCGGCGTGGACATCGTGCTTGAGTGCTCCGGAAAGTTCCGCACGATCGAATCGCTACAGCCGCATCTCGAGCAGGGCTCGACGAAGGTGATCGTCGCCGCGCCGGTCAAGGACGCCGAAGCTCTGAACATCGTGGTCGGCGTCAACGACGAGCTCTACGACCCCGAGCGCCATCGCGTCCTCACGGCAGCATCCTGCACCACAAACTGCCTCGCCCCGGTGGTGAAGGTGATCCACGAGGGCATCGGCATCGACCATGGATCGATCACGACTCTGCACGACCTGACCAACACCCAGACGATCGTCGACGCGCCGCACAAGGACCTGCGTCGCGCGCGGGCGGCGTCGATGTCGCTGATTCCGACCACGACCGGTTCGGCCACGGCGATCGGAATGATCTTCCCCGAGCTTCAGGGAAAGCTCGACGGCATCGCGGTGCGCGTTCCGCTGCTCAACGCGTCGCTCACGGACTGCGTCTTTGAAGTCACGCGCGAGACATCGGTCGAAGAAGTGAACGCCCTGCTGGCCGCGGCCGCTGCCGGGCCGCTTGAGGGCATCCTCGGCTACGAAGAGCGACCGCTGGTCTCAGTCGACTACCGCGACGACCCTCGCTCATCGATCGTCGACGCGCTGTCAACGATGGTCACCGGCGGCACCCAGGTGAAGGTCCTCGCCTGGTACGACAACGAGTGGGGCTACGCCAACCGCCTCGTTGATCTGGCCGGCGCTGTCGGAGCGAGTCTGGTCACGGCGTGAAGTCCGCCGCGCGCTCGCTCGACCTGCGCAACTACATCCTCGTCACCGGCGCGTACTGGGCCGACACGATCGCCGACGGCGCCACGCGCGTTCTCGTTCTGTTCTATTTCTATGAGCGCGGCTACTCGCCGATCGAGGTCGCGCTGCTCTTCATCTTCTACGAAGTGTTCGGCATCGTCACCAACCTCGTCGGCGGTTGGGTGGCTGCCCGCTTCGGCCTGCGCACGACGCTGCTGATGGGGCTGGGGACGCAGCTGGTTGCGCTCCTGATGCTCGCTCTGGTCCCGTCCGACTGGCTGGTCGTCGCCTGGGTGATGATCTCGCAGGCGCTGTCGGGAATCGCCAAGGACCTCACGAAGATGAGCGCCAAGAGCGCGGTGAAACTCGTGGTTCCGGGGGATGATCCCGGCACGCTCTATCGCTGGGTCACGATCCTCACCGGCTCGAAGAACGCACTGAAAGGCGTCGGATTTTTCGTCGGCGGGCTGCTGCTCACCACGATCGGGTTCCAGCCGGCGCTGATCGTGCTTGCGGTGATGATCGCGCTCGCGCTGATCGCGATCGCGATCCTGATGCGTGGCGACCTGGGCAGTCCAGATCGCGAAGCGAAGTTCAGCCAGATGTTCTCGAACAACCGCGCGGTCAATCTGCTGGCAGCCGCGCGGGTGCTGCTGTTCGCCTCGCGCGACGTCTGGTTCGTGGTCGCGCTGCCGGTCTACCTGCGGAGCGTGCTCGGGTGGTCCTTCTGGGAGGTCGGAACGTTCATGGCCGTGTGGGTGATCGGATACGGCATCGTGCAGGCTTCGGCGCCGCGCATCCTCGGCGGGCGGCATCCCGACGGCCGCATGGCGACCTGGCTCGCGTTCGCACTGGCGATCCTTCCTGCTGCGATCGCTCTCGCGCTGGCTTCCGGTGCCGATCCCACGATCACCCTGGTCGCCGGCCTGATCGTTTTCGGAGCTGTCTTCGCCCTCAACAGCGCAGTCCACTCGTTCTTGATCCTGCACTACGCCGATGGCGACAAAGTCGCGATGAACGTCGGCTTCTACTACATGGCAAACGCCGCAGGACGATTGGCGGGCACGATCCTTTCGGGCGTGATCTACCAGCTCAGCGGGCTTGAGGCATGCCTGTGGGCGTCTGCCCTGATGCTTGTCGGGGCGGGGGCCGTCTCGCTCGCGCTTCCCTCCGAACCCCGATCATCTGGACAACTGAACGGCTCGGCCGCCGGGACCTCGGATTAGACTCGCCCAGCGAGGGAACGGTCTGCCTCTCGAGGCGGCAACGCGGTGGCAACACTGAAAGTTCCGAGTCACAGACCACCTCTCAATCCCTGAATTGCAGGACATCAGACAAGAGAGGAAAAAATCGGACCATGTCACCACTAGTTCCTATGGTCGTTGAGCAGACTTCCCGCGGGGAGCGCGCCTTCGACATCTACAGCCGCCTGCTCGACGAGCGCATCATTTTTCTCGGCACTCCTGTCACTGACGACATCGCCAACCTGATTGTCGCCCAGCTGATCCACCTTGAAGCAGACGATCCCGACAAGGACATCTCGCTCTACATCAACTCGCCGGGCGGTTCTGTCTACGCCGGCATGGCGATCTACGACACGATGCAGTACATCAAGCCCGACGTGCAGACGATCTGCGCGGGCGTCGCAATGTCGATGGGCGCGATGCTGCTCTCGGGCGGCACCAAAGGCAAGCGCATGGCTCTCAAGCACAGCCGCATCCTGATCCACCAGGTCAGCAGCGGCTTCCAGGGTCAGGCAACCGACATCGAGATCCACGCCAAGGAAGTCATCGACCTGCGCAAGCGCATGGACGAGCTTCTCGCTGACAACACCGGTCAGCCGCTTGAAAAGGTCGCTCAGGACACCGAGCGCGACTACTTCATGTCGTCTGAAGAGGCAAAGACCTACGGCCTCATCGACCGTGTGTTGGAGAAGCGCTAGAGCAATGTGGCAACCCACGCGGAATGCCGATAGCTTGAGGTAATCGATGGCGCGCCCTACTGATCAGAACGAACAACTGCTCTGCTCTTTCTGCGGAAAGTCGCAGCGGCAGGTCAAAAAGCTGATCGCCGGCCCGGGCGTGTACATCTGCGACGAGTGCATCGACCTCTGCAACGAGATCATCGATGAAGAGCTCGCCGCGCCGGCGACGCTCGACGTCGCCAACATCCCCAAGCCGGCAGAGATCAACTCCGCGCTCGACGAGTATGTGATCGGCCAGGAAACTGCCAAGCGCACGCTCTCCGTGGCCGTCTACAACCACTACAAGCGCGTGCAGATGATGCAGGGCGCCGAAGAAGACGTCGAGGTCCAGAAGAGCAACATCCTGCTGCTCGGACCGACCGGCTGCGGCAAGACGCTGCTCGCGCAGACGCTTGCCCGCGTCCTGAACGTTCCGTTTGCGATTGCAGACGCCACTGCGCTGACGGAAGCCGGCTACGTCGGCGAAGACGTCGAGAACATTCTGCTCAAGCTGATCCAGTCGGCCGACTACGACGTCAAGCGCGCCGAGACCGGCATCGTCTACATCGACGAGGTCGACAAGATCGCGCGCAAGGCCGACAACCCTTCGATCACCCGTGATGTCTCGGGCGAAGGCGTCCAGCAGGCCTTGCTGAAGATCCTCGAAGGCACGGTCGCATCTGTGCCGCCGCAGGGCGGACGCAAGCACCCGCACCAGGAACTGCTCACCATCGACACATCCAACGTGCTGTTCATCTGCGGAGGGGCCTTCGCGGGTCTCGACAAGGTGATCGGCAAGCGTGTCGGCTACAAGGGTCTGGGCTTTGGCGCCGATGTCAAATCACGCCGCGAGCAGGACCCGGGCGAGATTTTTGAGAAGACGCTGCCCGAGGACCTGATCAACTACGGCCTGATCCCCGAGTTCATCGGTCG
>JAEMRJ010000011.1 GCA_016463365.1 Thermoleophilaceae bacterium
GCCTGCCGTACGTCGACTGCGACGAGTCCGAGACCGCGACGATCCGCGCGATGCTCGAAGAGCGCGGACTCGTCGGCGTGGCAGCTTCATGAGCAGCAAACTTCGCGTCCTCCCGCTCGGTGGCCTGGGCGAAATCGGCAAGAACATGACCGTGATCGAGCAGGACGGCAGGATTGTCGTGATCGACACGGGCCTGATGTTCCCGACTGCAGACATGCTCGGCATCGACCTGGTGCTTCCGGATTTCGACTACCTGCGTGGTCGCGCCGATGACGTCGAAGCGATCGTGATCACGCATGGTCACGAGGACCACATCGGCGCGCTGCCGTACGTGATCCGCGAACTCTTCCCGGAAGAGACGCCGCCCGTCTACGCCGCGCCGCTGACCGCCGAGATGGCGCGCTCAAAGCTCGAGGAGCACAAGCTTTCTGACGCGGTCGACGTGATCGAGCGAGCCACACTCGAGCCTTGGGACGCAGGACCTTTCACGCTGGAGCTCGTTCACGTCTCGCACTCGATCCCGGACGCCTGCGGCGTCGTCGTCGGCACCGCGCACGGATCGATCTTCCTGACCGGCGACTACAAGTTCGACCAGACTCCGGTCGACGGCCAGCCGACAGACATGTCGCGCCTTGCCGAGCTCGGCTCTGAGGGCCTGTTGCTGCTCTGCGGCGACTCGACCAACGCCGACCGGGCCGGAATCGCCCCGAGCGAGTCATCAATCGGACCGCACCTCGAGGAAGCATTCGCCAAGTGCGAGGGCCGCATTCTTGTGACCAGTTTCGCCTCGAACATCCACCGCGTCCAGCAGGTGATCGACGCCGCGACAGTTCATGACCGCAAGATCGCGCTCGTCGGGCGTTCAATGCGACGAAACTTCGCGATCGGCCGAAAGTTGGGGCACATCTATGCGCCCGACGGCATGGTGCTCAAACCCAAGGAGATCGACGACTTCCCCGACGACGAGGTCTGCATCATCTGCACCGGCAGTCAGGGTGAGCCGCTCTCGGCTCTGCGCCGGATGGCCAACAACGATCACGGCCAGATCACCCTGCACTCAGGCGACACGATCATGTTCTCGGCTTCACCGGTGCCCGGAAACGAGCGCGCCGTCAACGAGACGATCGACCGCCTCTTTCACATCGGCGCGACAGTCGTGACCGCGAAGGACGCCCCGATTCACGCGTCCGGACACGGCTACCGCGAAGAGCTGAAGATGATGATCAACCTGACCAAACCCAGGTACGTCATGCCGATTCACGGCGACTATCAGCGCCTGGTCCTGCACTCGCGTCTGGCCGAAGAGGTCGGGATCGACTCCGATGACATCTTCCGCCTCGAAAACGGCCTGCCACTCGAGATTGACGAGAACGGCGCTCGTATCGGGGATCGCGTCAAGAGCGGAATGATCTTTGTCGACGGCCTCGAGGTCGGAAACGTCGAGGACGTCGCACTGCGTGATCGCCGCATGCTCAGCAGCGACGGCGTCTTCATCGTCGTCGCCACGGTTTCCGAACAGTCCGGCGAGTCGGTCAGCGATCCGGAAGTGATCTTCCGCGGTGTGCCGTTCATGGACGCAGCTGACGACATGGTTGAGGATCTGAAGATCACCGTCGGAACCTCGATCGCGGATCTTGCCAAGAAGGTCAAGAACAGCGAGGGCGTCGCCGAGTCCGAACTGCGCGACAAGCTCCACAACGACGTGGCTCGGTTTGTCTACGAGCGCACGAAGCGCCGCCCGATGGTGTTACCCGTGATCGTGGAGGTCTAGGGCCCTCTCCGTCGAAGCAGTCGCCAAGAACCCATATGGCGACAAAAGTGAAGAAAAACACCAGCAAGCCGCGTGCGACGGCCAAGACCAAGGCGGCTCCGCGCAAGGGCGCGGCGACCAGCGCCACAAAACGACCGACCTCGCGCCGCGCACCCGGGTTGACCGACCAGCAGCGACTCGACGCGATCGGCCTGGGACTGATGGCAGCAGCGGTCTTCTTCGCCTTCGTCTTCTACTTCGGCTGGCAGGGGGGCAACCTCGGCAACGCAATCGCCACGGGGATGGAATACCTGATCGGCCAGGGCGCGTATCTGGTGCCGCTCGGCCTTGCAGCCGCTGGCTTCGTGGCGATCCTGCGTTCTGTTCTGCCCGAGCGTGCTGTCCGTTGGCCGGCGGTGACAATGCTGTGCGCCGGCATTCTGCTGGCGCTCAGTGCCGGGCTCTTCGGCCTGGGCGCCCCGGTGCCGGCCAAGCACGTCGTTTTTGACCCCGAGTGGTACAAGGGTCACGGCGGCCTGATCGGTGAGACGCTCTACTGGCCGATCGCAAAACTGACGGGCGCTGCCGGTGCCGGCATCACCGCGGTCGCGCTGATGGTCACCGGTCTGCTCCAGATGATCGGCGTTCCGATCGTTGAGATCGGCGAACGGCTGCTTGACGCGATCGATCGCTTTCGGCACCCGGTCGCAAACCAGCGCGCAGAGACGCCGGCCGCCCGCAAGATGAGTCAGGCAGCAAAGCAGAGGGCCGATGAGGTCGTCCCGCCTGAGCCTGTCGGCGTCGAACCGGTCGTCCGTGCAACCCATGTCGAGATGGCGCCGGTCCAGGAGGAGCTTCCCGAGATCGAGGAACAGCCCCACTTTGACGCGAACGAAGTCGAGCTGGTCGAGCCGGAGATCGATCCGGATCCGGTGGTCGTACCGGACGCAGACGTGCCGATCCGCGTCGGTCGCGCGGCAAGTGTCACCGAGGCCGAAGAGATCACCTACAAGATGCCCAGCGCCAAGGTCCTCGAGCGCTCAAAGGCGACGCCCAAGGGCGACAACAAGGCCGCGCAGCAGAAGGTTGCCACCCAGCTGACTGAGGCCCTGAAGCACTTCGGCATCGAGTCGACGCTGGTCGGAACGGTTGCCGGACCACACGTCACGCGCTTCGAACTGCGCCTCGCGCCCGGAACAAAGATGTCGAAGGTGTCCGGCCTTCGTGACGACCTCGCGTACGCACTGGCAAGCACGGACATCCGCATTCTCGCGCCGATCCCGGGCAAGCAGGCCGTCGGTGTCGAGGTCCCCAACATCAATCGCGCGATGGTCCGCCTGGGCGACGTCTACCAGCCGTTGCCCAAGGAATGGTCTCCGGTCTCGGTCTGGCTGGGCAAGGACATCGGCGGAAAAGCGATCGGCACCGACATCGCCAAGATGCCCCACCTGCTGGTCGCAGGAACGACCGGCGCCGGTAAGTCAGGCTGCATCAACACGCTGCTCTGCTCGATCCTCCTGGGCTCCACGCCCAACGAGGTGAAGCTCGTACTGATCGACCCGAAGCAGGTCGAACTGAACCTGTATGAGCAGATCCCGCACCTCTTGACGCCCGTCGTCACCAGTCCGCGCATGGCCGCCAACGTGCTGAACAACCTGATCCGCGAGATGGAGCAGCGCTACACGCTGATGAGCGCGTACAAGTGCCGCAATCTCGTCGAGCTCAATGACAAGCGCAAGAAGGAGGGCGAGCCAACTCTGCCCTACATCCTCTGCGTGATCGATGAGCTCGCAGACCTGATGATGGTCGCACCGGGAGAGGTCGAGGATGCGATCATCCGGCTCGCGCAGAAGGCTCGCGCCATCGGTATCCACCTCCTGCTCGCCACGCAGCGCCCGAGCGCCGACATCATCACCGGAATGATCAAGGCAAACGTGCCCTCGCGCATCGCCTTCGCCGTTTCTTCGCAGACGGACTCCCGAGTGATCCTCGACCAGAACGGCGCCGAGTCGCTGCTGGGCCAGGGCGACATGCTGTTCGCACCGATCGGCTCGTCGAAGCTTCAGCGCATCCAGGGCGCGTACGTGACCGAGGAAGAGATCATCAAGCTGACCGACTTCTGGCGCGCGCAGGGCGAGCCGGAGTTCCACGAGGAACTCCTCGAGGCGCCCGAGGCTGAAGACGCCGAAGACCGTGACGGCCTCGACCCCGACACTGACGACCTGCTGGCGGAGGCGATCCGCACCGTCGTCGAGATGGGCACCGCCTCAACTTCGATGATTCAACGTCGCCTGCGAGTGGGATACACCCGCGCGGGTCGACTGATCGACATGATGGAACGCCGACTGGTGATCAGCGGTTACGAGGGCTCAAAGGCTCGGCAGGTGCTGATCACCGAGGGCGATCTACCGCGCGTTCTTGCCGCATTGAGCGGTCAGCCCGAGCTCCCCGAGCCGGAATCAGTCCTCATGCAGACGACCGCCGAGCACACGCTTGAGCAGCCGTCAGTTTCGACTGACTGAAGCCTTTCCCAACTTCTGGGTCCGCTTCGCTTAGATTTTCCGTAATGGGCGAGATCGGTGAAACGCTGCGCGAGCGCCGGATGGCGCTGAAGATCGACGTGCACGAGGTGGAAGAGGCGACAAAGATCCGCGCCAAGTACCTTCGCGCGCTCGAGAACGAGGAGTACGACCTGCTCCCCGGAAGTGCCTACGTGAAGAGCTTCCTGCGCACGTATGCCGAGTACCTCGAGATCGACCCCAGGCCGCTGGTGGACGAGTACCGCACGCTCGACCACCACGCCGACGAGGATCCGATGGTCTACACGCCGACCACGGTCAACCGTCGCGGTTCGTACCGGCTCTGGCTGGTCGCGCTCTTACTGATCGTGATCGTCGTGGTGGTGCTTTTCCTGGTCGGTCTGCTCGGCGGCACCAACTAGCGCGACAGGCCCTAAGCTCCCGCGAATGGATCAGATAAGAGCCGGCATCGTTGTGACGGGAACCGAGGTTCTGACGGCGCGCATCGTCGACCGCAACGGACCCTGGCTCTCTGAGCGTCTGCGCCAACTTGGATTTGACGTCGTGCACATCACGATCTGTCGCGATCGACCCGAGGACATCCGCGCGCAGCTTGATTTCATGCACGAGCAGGGTCTGGAACTGATCTGCACCACCGGTGGACTCGGCCCGACGGCCGACGACCTGACCGCCTCGATCGTCGGCGAGTTCTGCGATCGCGAGATGTACCTTGACGAGCCGACGCTCGAAAAGATCAACGAGATCATTGCCGGCTTCACGCTGCGCATGAACTGGGACGCCGAGGCGCTCGCGGAAGGCTCGCGCAAGCAGGCCGTGGTCCCGCGCGGCGCTGACATTCTTGGCCCGGCCGGGACGGCTCCGGGGCTTGTCGTCACCGGACCCGAGGGCAGCAACAAGCCCGTGGTGGTCGTTCTGCCTGGGCCGCCAGGAGAGCTTCATGCGATCTGGAAAGAGGCGGTCGAGACCGACACGTTCAAAAGCCTGGCTGCGCGCACGGTGGTTTTTGAAGAGCAGATGATCCGCATGATCGGTGTCCCCGAGAGCGACATCGCCAAGACGCTCCGCGAGTTTGACGAGACTGCCGGCCTCGGCGACATGGAGATCACGACCTGCCTGCGCAAGGGCGAGATGGAGATCCTGATCAGCCACCGTCCTGAAGATCGCCCCAGGCGCGAGGCGCTCGTGAATGCGTTCAGCGATCAGTACTCAGGCGCGATTTTCTCGCAGAGCGCCGAGACTGTCGACGAGCAGATCGCGCGGCTGCTGGACGGGCGCACGATCGCGCTTGCCGAGTCTTGCACCGGCGGCCTCCTGGCCCACCGCCTGACGCTTCCTGCGGGCGCCTCGGAGTTCTTCCAGGGGAGCGCCGTGACCTACTCCAATGAGGCAAAGGCGCGAGTCCTGTCGGTGCCACAGGCCGAGCTCGATGATTTCGGCGCGGTGTCGCCCGAAGTCGCCAAGTCGATGGCCGAGGGCGCCCTCGACGCCTTCGAGGCTGACTTTGCGGTCTCGATCACGGGAATCGCCGGTCCCGATGGAGGGACCAAGGAGAAGCCCGTCGGCACAGTCGAGTTTCATGCAGTCGCCAGAGATGGCCGCAGGCGCCAACTTGGGATCGTGCTTCCAGGTCGCAGGCATGACGTCCAGGAGCGCGCCGCCACGGTGGCGCTTCATCTGCTGCGCTCTCTGATTGCCGATCCTGACTGAACGATTGCACGAACGCTTGTTCGTGTTTTTTACGTCCGGGGCAATTGTCACAGTCTTTTCATTGAACTTTTCCGAAGTCTTGTGATTTCGGTCTTGACTCGTAACGCGCAACTCCGTTGAATGGAGCAAAGCGCAATGACGACAGGAGATACCAGTGGAACGTCTTGATTTGTCCGACAAGCAGAAGGGCGCTGCCCTTGACGGCGCGCTCACCCAGATCGAGCGCCAGTTCGGCAAGGGCACGGTCATGCGCATGGGCGATGACGACGCGCGCCAGAAGATCGGCGCGATCCCCACCGGCGTCCTCTCGCTTGACCTGGCTCTCGGCATCGGCGGCGTTCCCAAGGGCCGCATCGTCGAGATCTACGGTCCAGAGTCTTCCGGTAAGACCACGCTCGTCTACGAGATCATCGCCCAGGCCCAGAAGGCCGGCGGTACCTGCGCCTTCATCGACGCCGAACACGCGATGGACCCGGAGTACGCCGCGCGTATCGGTGTTGACATCGACAACCTCCTCGTCTCGCAGCCTGACTACGGCGAGCAGGCACTCGAGATCGCCGACATGCTCGTCCGCTCGGGCGCCATGTCCGTCGTCGCGATCGACTCCGTCGCGGCACTCACCCCGAAGACCGAACTTGAGGGCGCGATGGGCGACCAGACGGTCGGTCTCCAGGCCCGCATGATGAGCCAGGCCATGCGCAAGATCGCCGGAAACCTCAACCGCACCGACACCACGTGCATCTTCATCAACCAGATCCGCGAGAAGATCGGGGTCATGTTTGGTTCTCCTGAGACTCAGCCCGGCGGTCGAGCGCTGAAGTTCTTTTCCTCGCAGCGCCTGGACATCCGCCGCATCGAGTCGCTCAAAGAGGGCACCGAGGTCGTCGGTAACCGTGTCCGCGTCAAGGTCGTCAAGAACAAGGTCGCCCCGCCGTTCCGTCAGGCCGAGTTCGACATCGAGTTCGGACAGGGAATCTCTTCAGAGGGCTGCCTCGTGGACCTGGGTATCGAGCACAACGTGCTGCAGAAGTCCGGCTCGTTCTTCTCCTACGGAGACATCAAGATGGGCCAGGGCCGCAACAATGTCAAGCAGTTCCTGCGCGACAACGAGGCGATCGCCAAGGAAGTCGAGCAGAAGGTCTTCGCCGAACTCGGCCTCGACTCAACTGGCCGCCCGATCCACGTGAAGGTGGACAAGGAGACTGGCGAAGTTATTGAGGCAGATGTTGAGCCGGAGGTTTCGGCCAAGGAGACTGTTGCGGCTTAGAGATCGCGGTCGAACCGGTGAAAGTGTCTCGTCCTCGGCGCTGGTGCGTCTGCGGGCGAGACACTTCCCCCGCAGGCGGACAGGCCGAGGACGAAAGGTTTCCACCGGTTCAACCACGGCAACATCCGCAGGTACCCTGAACGCACGATGCCGAAGTACCACGTGACCACCTTCGGGTGCCAGATGAACGAGCACGACTCGGAGCGCATGAAGGGCATGCTTCAGTCGCTCGGGTACGACGAGGCGCCCGAGCAGGAGGGGGCCGATCTGATCCTGTTCAACACGTGCTCGATCCGTGAGGCCGCCGACACCAAGTTCGCGGCTCACCTTGGTCACGCGAAGCGGATCAAGAATGAGAATCCGGCTACCGTGATCGGCGTCGGTGGGTGCTGGGCGCAGTCGGTCAAGGAAGACGTCTTCAAGCAGTTCCCGTTCGTCGACGTCGCCTTCGGCCCCGGCCAGGTCCACAAGCTCGCCGAGTTTCTCAACTCGGATTCGCTCACCGCCCAGGGCTACTTCGAGTTCGAGGGGTTCACCGGCGATCTTCCGATGCGCCGCGAGCGTGAATTTCAGGGTTGGACGCAGATCTCGGTCGGCTGTCAGGAGGTCTGCTCGTACTGCATCGTTCCGTCAACGCGTGGGCGGGAAGTCAGCCGCGACCCCGACCAGCTGATTGCCGAGATAGCCGGCATGGCCGACGACGGTGTGCGCGAAGTGACGCTGCTCGGACAGAACGTCAATTCCTACGGGCGCTCGCTGCCCAAAGAGCAGCGCATGACGTTCGCCCAACTGCTGCGAGAAGTCGATGCGATCGACGGCATCCAGCGCGTCCGCTACACCTCGCCACACCCGAAGGACATCAAGATCGATGTCATCGAGGCTCACGCCGAGCTGCCGACGCTGTGCGAGCACATCCATCTTCCGCTTCAGTCGGGCTCATCCCGCGTGCTCAAGACCATGCGCCGCACCTACACCCGCGAGCGCTTTCTTGACCGCGTGAAGCTGATTCGCGAGCACGTGCCCGACATCTCGCTCTCGACCGACATCATCGTCGGTTTTCCCGGCGAGACCGAGGAAGAGTTTGCCGAGACTCTCGAAGTCGTGGACGAGGTCGGATTTGACTCCGCTTTCACCTTCATCTACTCGCCGCGACGCGGCACCGAGGCCGCCGATTTCACCGACCAGATTGACCACGAGGTGAAGCGCGAGCGGATGCATCGTCTGGTCGATCTCGTCCAGGCGCACGGTCTCGAGCGCGCCCAGCGCTTCGTCGGCCGGGACCTCGAGGTGATGGTCGAGGGCCGCTCCCGCAAGGACCCGTCCAAGCTCCGTGGTCGCACGCGCCACAACAAGGTCGTGAACTTCAGCGGCCTCTCAGAGGCCGGCGAGACCACGACGGTCCGCATCGAGTCCGCAACATCGCAGACGCTGGCCGGCGAAGAGTCGCTGGTCGCCCGCGCGCTCGCCTGAGCACGGTGCCCGAACCTTCCGTTGTCGCGATCTTTGGTCCCACCGGGATCGGTAAGACCGCTGTGGCGATCGAGCTGGCAAAATTGCTGCGCGAGCGCGGGGAGGACCCGGTCGCGGTGTCGGTCGATTCGATGCAGGTCTATCGCGAGTTGCCGATCCTCACCGGAGCGGCCGACGCGGGTGAGCGAGCCGCGCTCGAACACCGGCTGATCGGGAACGTCTCGGTCGCTGATCAGTACGACGTCGCCACGCACGCGAAGCTCGCACACGCCGAGATCGACGCACTTCGAGCCGATAACCGACGGCCGATCGTCGTCGGCGGCACCGGCCTGTATCTGCGCGCAGCGCTGACCGAACTCGACCTGATGCCCAAACCGCGCGAAGGAGTTCGTGAACGGCTCGCAGTCGAGCTCGATCAGGACGGTCTGGAGGCTCTGTACGCCCGCCTGGTGCGTGAAGCACCCGACTTGGGAGCCGAGGTGGACCCCAACAATGCCCGCCGCGTCGTGCGTGCGCTCGAGACGCTCGAGCAGGGACTCAATCCTGCCGAGCGCGACGAGAACCGACTCTGGACCGAAGAGACCCGTGTCCCGACTGACCTGTTCGCGCTGGTCATGGATCGCGAGGCGCTCTACGCGCGCATCGAGCAGCGTGTCGATCAGATGGTCGATCACGGCGCAGTCGAAGAGGTCCGCGGCGCAGAGCCGCTCGCCGGTCGAACTGCCCGCCAGGCGCTCGGATTCGAGGAGCTGCTCACCGGCGACATCGACCAGATGAAGACCAACACCCGCCGCTACGCAAAGCGTCAGCTCACCTGGCTGAACAAGCTCTCCGGAGCGACTCTGATCGACGTCACCGATCGCGCGCCCGAAGACGTCGCTGCAGAGATCCTCGCGCAGGTCACCGGGTAGACTCGCGCGCCGATGAGAGGCACACCATGAAGTTTCAGAAGTGGCAGGCGCTGGGCAACGATTACATGGTTGTCGAGCACGACGCAGCGTCATTTGAGCTGACGCCCGAGCGCATCGCGCACATCTGCCGCTACCACTTCGGCGCCGGGGCCGACGGCATTCTGCTGATCGAGCCGACCGACGATCCTGAACTCGTCGCCAACGTGAAGATCTTCAACCCTGACGGCTCCGAGGCCGAACTCTCGGGCAATGGTGTACGCGAGGCGGTCATGTACCTTCGGCGCTCCGGTGCGACCGACAAGGATGAGTTTGCCGTCGCAACCGCCGCCGGAGTGATCCGTCCGAAGATCGTTTCGCAGACCGAATGCGAAGTGGACATGGGGCAGGCCGCCACAACTTCAAAGGACTTCCCGGAAGGCCCCGCCGACGGGCGCGGCACGATCGAGGTCTACAACGTGCTCAAGGAGTTCCAGCACGTTTCGATCGGCAATCCGCAGTGCGCGATCGAGATCGCCGGCGGCACGGACGAACTGCTGTCGCTTGAACTTCCGAAGATCGGCCCTGCGCTCGAGAACGATCCGCGCTTCCCGAACCGCACGAACGTCTCGTTCTGGCAGAAGGCTGGCGATTCGACGATCGTCGCCCGCATCTTCGAGCGGGGCGTGGGGGAGACCCTCTCTTCCGGCACCGGCGCAACCGGCGCAGCTGTGGCGGCGCACCTGCGCGGAATGCCCTCGCCGATCACCGTCGAACTCGACGGAGGCGAACTCCTCGTCGGCATCGACGACGATCTCAACATCACACTTACCGGGTGGGCCGTGCCCGTTTTCGACGGCGAACTGACCACCGAATTCATCGCAGAACTGGAGCAGCTCTAACGCCATGAAGCCCAGCAAGAGACTTGAACAGATCCCGCCGTACCTCTTCGCCGAACTCGAGCGCAAGATCGCCGACAAGAAGGCCGCCGGGATCGACGTGATCTCACTCGGCATCGGCGACCCGGACATGCCGACGCCGGCCAACGTCGTCGCAGCGATGCAGCAGGCCGTCGCCGATCCGCAGACTCATCAGTACCCCTCAAACCGCGGTCGGGATGATTTCCGCCAGGCCGTTGCGGATTTCTACCAGCGCCGCTTCGGGGTGACACTCGACCCGGCGACCGAGGTCATGCCGGGAATCGGCGCCAAGGAGACGATCTTCAACCTCAATCTCGCGTTCCTGGACCCGGGCGACGTCGCGCTGGCCTCTGACCCGGGATATCCCGTCTACACCGCCGGACCGATCCTGGTCGGCGCTGAGCCGGTCCTGCTTCCGCTGCTTCCTGAGCGTGACTTTGCGCCGGACCTCTCGGCGATCCCGGCGGACAAGCTCGCCAGGGCGAGGTTGCTGTTCATCAACTACCCGAACAACCCGACCGGCGCCACCGTGCCGGACGGATTCTTCGAGGAAGTGGTTGAGTTCGCCAGGGCCAACGACGTCCTTGTCGTACATGACGCCTCCTACACAGAGACGGCCTATGACGGTTACACGCCGCCGAGCTTCCTCGAGACGCCCGGCGCAAAGGAAGTCGGTATTGAGGTTTTCTCGTTGAGCAAGGGCTTCAACATGACCGGTTGGCGCGCCGCCGCGGTGGTCGGCAATGCAGAGGCGATCGCCTCTTACTGGCGCCTGAAGACCAACGTCGACTCCGGAAACTTCGAAGCCGTTCAGGTTGCCGCCATCGAGGCATTGAGCCAGAGCACCGAGGCATCCGTCAGCTCGATGAACCAGATCTACGCGCGCCGCCGCGACCTCGTCTGCGACGCGCTCGCCGAGATCGGCGTCGATGTCAAGCGACCGAAGGCGACGATCTACGTCTGGGCGCCGGTTCCGAGCGGATTCGAGAGCGCGGCGGCATATTGCGAGCACGTGCTTGAAGAGTCTGCCGTCGTGATTTCGCCCGGCGGCGCCTACGGCGCCAGCGGCGAAGGCTTTTTCCGCATTTCGCTGACAACGCCCGACGAACGGCTCGCAGAGGCCGTCGAGCGACTGCGCGAAACGCTCGCCAAGTAGACCCGTCCGCGCGTGGCGCGGGTAGGCTGGACACAAGTGCAGGAACGCCGAGAGTCTCGATACGGGGAAGGAATTGTCAACCCACGCGCAAAGCAGCGTGCGTTGTGCATCGCCTCTGCGCCGAACGAGCCAGACCTCGCCGAGCTGCGCGAGCTGCTGCGCACGGCCGGAGTTGCCGTCGCCGGCGAGATGGTGCAGCGCCGCGAAGCGCCGGATCCAAACACCTACTTCGGCAGCGGCAAGATCGCCGAGCTGAAGTCGCTGGCCAAGGATGCCAACGCCAACGTCATTGCCTGTGACGACGAATTGCTGCCGCGTCAGGCCCGAAATCTGGAAGCAGAGGTCGGCATCTCAGTCGTTGACCGCACGGAAATCATCCTCGACATCTTCGCCGGCCATGCCAAAAGCGCCGAGGGCAAGCTGCAGGTCGAACTGGCACAGCTCGAGTACAACCTCTCCCGCATGCGCGGGCTCTGGACCCACCTTGAACGGCTCGGCGCGGGGATCGGCACCAGGGGCCCGGGTGAATCCCAGATAGAGACCGACCGACGCCTGGCGCGCGATCGCATCACCGCGCTGCGCAGAAAGCTCGATCAGGTCAAGTCCGCCCGCGAGACCCGGCGGCGCGAACGCGAGCGCAAGAGCATCGGCACGGTCGCTCTTGCCGGCTACACCAACGCCGGTAAGTCAAGCCTTCTGAACAGTCTCACGGGCTCAGATGTGACAGTGCGCGACCGCCTGTTTGAGACGCTCGATCCCACCACCCGTACGCTTGAAGTCGATGGTCGAACGGTCTTGTTGACCGACACCGTCGGGTTCATCCGCAAGCTTCCTCACCAGGTCGTCGATGCATTTGCAGCGACGCTCGAAGAGGCGCTGTCGGCAGAACTCGTACTTCACGTCGTCGATGCCTCAATGGAAGAAGGGGACCTCAAAGAGATGATCCAGGCCGTCGACGATGTGCTCGTCGAGACAGGCGTGATCGAGCAGGACTCACACCTCGTGCTGAACAAGATCGACCTTGTCGACTCTGAGCGCAAGCAGGAGCTCGTCTACCGCTTTCCGGGCGCTTCGCTCGTGTCGGCCGTGACCGGCGAAGGGCTCGACGAACTGCGCGAAGCCATTGCCACCAAGCTCGCTGCCCGACTGGTTCCTGTGGACCTGCTGGTCCCGTACACAGACGGCGACATTCTTGACACATTGCACCAGCAGGCAGCCGATCTTCACCGCGAGGACCGCGGCGACGGGGTACGCGTCGTGGCAAAGCTCCCCGCGCCACTCGCAGCTCGGCTCGCGCGGTTTCGCGCACCGGCCCCCGTCTGAGTACTCTGCGCCCACTTTGCAACTCCGCTTCAAAAAACTACGCCCCGATGCGATCCTGCCCACGCAGGCGCACGAGGGCGACGCCGGAAGCGATCTGTACGCGATCGACGGGACCGTCCTTGAGCCGGGCGCACGGGCCAAGGTTGCGACGGGCGTGGCGGTCGCAATCCCGGAAGGGCATGCCGGCCTGATCCTTCCTCGATCCGGCCTTGCGCACAAGCACGGGATCACGCTCACCAACACGCCCGGTCTGATCGACTCGGGCTATCGCGGTGAGTTGCAGATTCTGATGCTCAACACCGACCGTCGCGAGAGCTACGAGGTCAGCGCGGGTGAGCGCATCGCTCAACTGGTGATCATCGCCTTCGCTGCGCCGCAGTGGGTCGAGGTCGAGGAGTTCGATGAGACCTCGCGCGGTCTCGGCGGTTTCGGTTCGTCAGGGGCCTGACGGCTGCTCGCGCCTGGCGGCGCCACGAATCATGTAGGGCGCAACGAGCGTGGTGAGGATCGCCATGCCGACGACGACGGCAAAGATGTCGGCGTCGATAGCGCCCTTCGAAAAGCCGAGTCCCGCGACGATCACTCCGACCTCGCCGCGCGGGATCATCCCGACGCTGACGATGCCGCGGTCGCTCCTGCTCAACGAGCGTGCACCGAGCCAGGCTCCGATGAATTTGGTCAGCACCGCGACGACGGTGATCGCGGCGAGCAGCGCCAGGTTCTGCATGTCGGCGAGCTTCCCGACGTCGAGTTGTGCCCCGATCACCGCAAAGAAGAACGGTGCAAAGAATGCGTAGAGCGGCGCGACCTCGACTTCAATCGAATTCTGATCGCGCGTTTCGGCGATGATCATTCCTGCGAGAAACGCCCCGATGACCGCCGCGAGACCGATCTCTGCGGCCAGCACGGCAAGTCCGAGGCAGATCAGTACGGCCGGGAGCAGAGGAGAATCGGCAAAGCGCGGCGCCTCAAGCATCGCCGGTCTGCTGCTGAGCAGACGCGAGCCGCCGAGTCCGAACAGCAGCAGGAAGGCGCTTGAGAGGGTCAACAGAAGTGCGATTTCGCCGACGCTGACGCCGCCTTCGCTGGCGATCCCGACGGCGAGCGCGAGGATCAAAAGCGCAAGCACATCGTCGATCACAGCCGCCCCAAGAATCGTGCGTCCGGCCGGTCCGGACTGAAGATCCAGCTCTACCAGGATCGCCGACGTGATGCCCACACTGGTCGCCGCGAGCGCGGCGCCGATGAAGACGGCGGTGGCCGTCGAGGCGCCCAGCGCGAACGCTCCGCCGACGCCCGCGGCCACCGGGATCACGACCCCGAAGACGCCGACCAGGGCGGCGGGTCTGCCGACCGAACGGATGTCTCCGAGTTTGGTCTCCAGGCCGACCCAGAAGAGCAGGAAGATCACGCCGAGCTCCGCAAAGACGCTCAGCACGGTGTCAATCTCGACCAGGCCGAGAACGGATGGCCCGACGATCGTCCCCGCAAGGATTTCACCGATGACGACCGGTTGACCCAGCCGGCGACAGATCTCCTCGCCGATCTTGGCGGCGAGCAGCAGGATGAACAACGCCAGCAGCGCAGCCGAGACGTCATCCGAAGCGGCAGCAAACGGGAAGTTCATGACCGCGCCAACTTCGCAAGGCTGCTGCTGCCACCGGCGGCGCGGACCGCGCTCTCGTGAGCGAGCTGCTCAAGCCCGTCTTCAAGCGGAGAGAGATCCTCGTCGAGTCCCAGTGCCAGCTTTGTCAGATGATCAGCGAACCACGCATTCTTGGGCAGCAGCGGGCCGTGGAGATAGGTTCCGAACACGTTGTCCACGTGGGCGCCCTCAAAGCCGTCTCTGCCGTTGTTTCCGTGGCCCTTGATCACTTTGCCCAACGGCGCGCAGCCGGCCTCCAGGTAGGTGCGGCCACCGTGGTTCTCAAAGCCGGCCAGCACGCGCTGCGCGCCGTCGACCGCTAGTTCAATGATCACATTGCCGATCAGGCGCTCGCCCGACTCACGCACGGTCCTGAGATCGACGATCCCCAGGCCTGCGATCCTGGATTCGCCCAGCTCGTAGTACTCGCCGAGCAACTGGTATCCGCCGCAGACCGCGAGGATCACCTTTCCGTCGCGAGCAGCAGCCGCGAGCGCGTCGCGCTTGGTCCCGCGCATGTCTTCGGCGATCTGCACCTGGTCTGAGTCCTGACCGCCGCCAATGTAGAAGAGGTCGTGCGCCGACGGATCGACATGTTCGCCAGCCTCGGCGGCTGTCAGTTCAAAGGCGATGCCACGCGCCTCACAGCGGTGCTGGAGCATCAGCAGGTTGCCGCGATCGGCGTAGATGTTCATCCGCGAGGGGTAGAGCGCGCACACGCGCAAAGTGCGGGCGGACTTCATTGCGCACCCCAGAAATCGGGGGCATCGCCACGTTTGGCGACGGCGGTCCGCAGTTCAATCAGCGCGGTATAGGTGGGGAGGGCGAAGATCGGCGTGGCCGAGCGCACAGCGCCAGATACCGCCGCATCAAACGACTTCTCAATCGAACGGTTCACGATCAGCCGCGAACGATCGATGCCGGCGTACGCCAGTCGTAGCGCAAGCTCTTCTGCTCGCGTGCCTGAGCAGGTGATCTGCCCGACCTTTCCGGCAAGCATCTCGAAGTCGGCGTCCCACACCCAGGAGACATCGCGACCGTCGGCGGTCTTGTCGTTCAGTGCGATCCAGAGATCAAAGGGCGGCCCCTCCTCGGCGATCGTCCTCAGCACCTCGTTCGCACCGGTTGGATTCTTGATCAGCATGAGCGCAACTTTGTGACCGGAGATCTCGAGTGTCTCGACGCGTCCGAAAACGGCGCGAGCTGCGGCGAGGCCCCCGGCGATCGAGCCTGCCGGCAGATCAAGTGCATGGGCAGCCGCTGCCGCGGCGACCGCGTTGTAGACGTTGTACAGACCGGGGATCGGAAGGTCGGCGGCAATCTCGCCGTCCGGTGTGGAGATCGTGATTTCGCTCCCTTCCATACCGTGCGTGGCGATCGCGGTCGCTGCGATCTGCGGAACTGGACGCTCGAAGTCGCCGTTGGGGCAGCGGTAGACACCCAGGTGCCCGAGCTGCACGGCGTCGTACTCGAGTGGCGCGCCGCACAGGCGGCAGAACTTCGAGTCCGCGGCGTGGCGCGGGGCAGGCTCGGCGTGCGACGTGTCGTTCAGGCCGAAGTACAGGGTGTTGTCGCGGCCCGCGCCAAGTCCGGCGAGCAGCGGATCATCGGCGTTCAGCACCACGCGGGTCTCGGCTGGGAGCGTGGCGATCATCTGCTGCCAGGAGTCGGCCAGGCTTTCCAGTTCGCCGTACCGGTCGAGCTGGTCGCGAAAGAGATTGCCGAGCAGAAGCACAGAAGGCCTGGTCTGCTCAACGATGCGCGCAGTCCAGGCCTCATCGACTTCGAACAGCCCGAGCTCGCCCTGAACTTCGCCGTGCCTGCTGGCATCCAGCAGCGCAGTCGCGATCCCGCCGGCCATGTTGGCGCCGGCACGATTGTGGACCACCGGGATCCGCGAGCGTTTCAGAACGCTCGCGAGCAGCGAAGCTGTCGTCGTCTTGCCATTGGTGGCCGAAATCACGACGCACCCGCGGGGCAGCCCAGATGACAATCGCGCGATCGCATCATCCTGAAGTCGCAGCAACACCTTTCCGGGCAACGAGGTGCCCCCGCCGCGCCCGCTCAGGCGACTGGCAACGCCGACGCTCTTGGCTGCGCCGAGCTTGACTCTGGAGACCGAATGCATGAGCCGCTGATTATCGCGGCTCGCCCCGCTGTCTCTTGTCAGGCAGGCGTACTTGCGGATCGACTGCCGGCCGCGACGTGGCCGTTCGTCGAAACCTTGCGTGCGTATTCCGCGGCCCACAGACCGCGCGCCTCGCGACGGAGCGCCGCGTCTGGCTCAAGCTTTTCGATCTGCGCGATTTCAACCAGTTCGTCACCGAGCAGACGCTCGCCCGTCGGCTCCTCGGGGTCTTCGGGGTCGAGCGAGATCAGAACGTCCTGCTGGACACGGTGCCAGCGCTCGCGGGTGAGGGGTTCGCTGGCGACCATTGCAACGCCCGGCCGCGTGGTCCAGAAGAGGTCGAATATGCCGAGTTTGTAGGCGTAGAGCTTGTTCCCGTCGCTGAACACGAAGTTGACGCCGGAGAATGTGTGTCCGGCCACGACGGCCGCGACAGTACGGCGAATCGATCGGACGGGGTCACTGGGATCAAAGTCATGCATCAGACGCAGGAAGAAGCACTCTGAGTCGGTCTGGCCGAGCGGGTCGCTCATCCCCGGCCGGAGCAGGCTGCGAAACCCGAGGATGGTGCCGTTGTGGGAGAAGCTGTAGGGCCCGAACTCGAACGGGTGCGTGTTCTCGGCGGAGAGCCCGCCGAGCGTCGCGCGGCGCACGTGGACGTTGAAGATGCGGCCACGCAGCTCGGTGGCTGCGTCGAATCGGCCGTCTGAAAACGCTGCAGTGGGAAAGCGTTCCGTGACGGGTGAGGCGCAACCGAGATCGGGATACGCCGCAAGTCCCCAACCAGAATCGTGATCTTCGGACAACCGGATCATCGGGTTGCTCGATTCGATCAGTTCGTGCCGGATCGAAATCGGATCCGACGCCACCGCTCCAAAGACGCGACACATGGTCGTTCCAGACTACAGATCGCAGGGTGCCCCGCGTCACGACGTTCCGAGCCGGGAGGATGGAGCCCCTGCGCATCGAACCTCTGTAGAGACAATCAACAAAGGAGGACAGATGGCTGCAAACCCAGAGAGGGTCACCGGCTGGTGGCTTTTCGCCGGAGTGCTGCTCACAGTCGCAGGTGTTGCCAACATCATCTACGGAGTGGCGGCGATCGGGAATTCAAAATTCTTCACCGAGAATGCCACGCTGATCGCATCTGACCTGAAGACCTATGGCTGGGTGATCCTCCTGCTGGGAGTGATCCAGCTGACCGCTGGTGGATCGCTGTTTGTCGGCGGAGGATGGGGCCGCTTCGTCGGAATCGTTGCAGCTGGCCTGAACGCGATCGCCTACCTGATGACGATCCCGCTGGCGCCGTTCTGGTCGCTGATGATGTTCATGTTGTCGCTCGTCATCGTCTACGAGCTCTCGAAGTCGACCGAGCGGTACGAGTAGCCCGATCGTGTACTGACGCCTCGTGGCAACCGAATCTCAGGCGGGGTCCCGCCACATCGCCCACAGATTCGGGCCACGAGGCATGTGGTGCTCTGCAGTCACGCGAAATCCGAGCCGCGCGTAGTAGGCGATGTTGCTCTCTTTTGACGACTCCAGGTATGCCGCGACGCCGTCCTTGTCGCACTGATCAAGCACGGGGGAGAGCACGGCCCCGGCGAGCCCCCGGCCCTGCGCCGTCGGATCGGTTCCGACAACGGCCAGATACCAGTGCGGCGGCGCAGCCGGATGCTGGCGTTCGGTCCGCAGCAGTCCGCTTGAAACCATCGGGCTCCGTGCGAGCACCCCGGGGTGGCCCAGCGACCGCACCCGGATGACCGAGCGCGCTAGCTGGATGTCCTCGCGGAGCGTGGTCTTCCATTCGCCCGGCTCCGCCCAGGCCGATGCACTCAGCAGCTCGTCGGTGGTCCAGACTTCGCCGCGCACGAGGAGCTGTCGGAGTCGGGTGGCGTGAAAGCGCTCGAGCACAAATGGCCGGAATTTGTCCGACGGGCACGACCACTGCGCCACGGGATCGTCAAAGAACGCCCGGGCGAGGGCGCGCGCAAGCTGAGGTACATCGGCATGAGTAGCTGGCCGTGCAGCGCTCAAACTTCGACCTTTGAGCCCATCACAATCGTGCGATCGAGCGGCAGTCCGAAATACTCGACCGGATCAGCTGCGATGCGCGAGGTCGCCACAAACAGTGCTTTGCGCCAACGGGGCATGCCGGTGACGTGGCCCCGGCGAAGCTCGATCTCAGAGACAAAATAGTTCGCTGTGTCGACCTCGAGCGGGCATGCGACGTCGTCGCGCTCCTCCATCATGCGCAGAACCCCCGGCACGTTCACTTCGTCCATGTAGCCAAAATACGCGGTCACATGGGTGATTCCGTCGCCGGCGAATCCAAGGTCTTCAACGCTCAGTCCTTCGCCCGGCGTCATGTGCGGGACGGTCGATGTTGCGATCGTGAGGATCACCACATGTTCATGCAGCGTGTGCAGTCGTTCGGCGCAGGCGCGCATAGCCAGTGGCGTGGTCTCCGGGTTCCGGTCGAGAAACACCGCGGTCCCCTTGACGCGCGTGAGCGCCGGGCCCATCTCATCGATCTCCCGCACAAAATCTCGCAGTGGGCCTTCGTACCGCTTGCGTGCTTCTGTGACCTCGCGTCGCCCGCGGTGCCAGGTCAGCAGCACCGTGAACGTCAGCAGGCCGATCAGCAGCGGCAGCCAGGCGCCGTGGAACACTTTCGTCAGGTTGGCCGCAAAGAACAACAGGTCGTAGGTGATCAGCATCACCCCGCCGCCAATCACAACCGGCAGCGGCCATGCCCACTGCTGGCGCGCGTAGTAGAAGAACAGCAGGGTCGTGATCGTGATCGTTCCTGTCACCGCCATCCCGTAGGCAAAACCAAGCGCGGTCGACGATTTGAAGACAAAAATCAGAGTGAGCACCGCAATCATCAGAAACCAGTTGATCCACGGCACGTAGATCTGGCCGATCGAAACCGCCGAAGTCTGCCGGATTCTCAGCCGTGGCAGGTACCCGAGCTGCACCGACTGGTGCGCGATCGAAAACGCGCCCGTGATCACAGCCTGTGATGCGATCACCGTTGCCATCGTTGCGAGTAGAACCATCGGCAGGTGCGCCCAGTCGGGACCAAGCTGGAAGAACGGGTTGTCTGTTGCCATTGACGGGTCACCGAGGATCAGCGCGCCCTGTCCGAAGTAGTTGAGCATGCAGGCCGGCAGCACCAGGCTGACCCATGCAAGCGTGATCGGGCGGCGACCGAAGTGCCCCATGTCGGCGTACAGGGCCTCAGCTCCTGTGACAGCCAGGACAATTGCGGCCATGGCGAAAAAGCTGATCTCGAAATGGCTGAACATGAACTCGGCGGCGAACGCGGGGGAGAGCGCCTTCAGGATCTCGGGCTGCTGGGCGATTCCATGAACCCCGAGCGCCGCAATCGTCAGAAACCAGACGATCATGATCGGGCCGAACAGGCGTCCCACCGCGCCGGTGCCGAAGCGCTGAAACATGAACAACGCGATGATCACGCCAGCGGTGATCGGAAGAATCAGATGGTCGAGCTCCGGTGCCGCGACCTCAAGGCCCTCGACCGACGAAAGCACCGAGATGGCCGGCGTGATCATGCTGTCGCCGAAGAACAGCGAGGCGCCGAAGATCCCGAGCGCACCGAGCAGGTAACGAGTGTGCCTGTTGCCCGCTGAAGTCTTGCGTTTGATCAACGTCACCAGCGCCATGATGCCGCCTTCGCCATCGTTGTCTGCGCGCATGACCAGCGAGACATACGTGATCGAGACGATGACCATGACCGACCAGAAAATCATCGAGAGGACACCGAAGATCGTGTCGGAACTGACCGCGACCGGATGGGGATCAGCAGGGCTGAAGATCGTCTGAACCGTGTAGAGCGGGCTGGTGCCGATGTCACCGAAGACGACGCCGAGAGCGCCGATGTACATCGCCCGCTTTGCGTTCGTTCTGGAGGGCGCCTCGGTCAAGCGGCCAGCGTACACACGGTGTCCGGCGGGTCCGCGATTCTCTGGCTGTGCAAGGGCGTGAGATCGTCAACATCGAGGCGAATGAGCGGATCGTCTTTCGGGTGATCGCCGCAGAATCAGACGGTGAGCTTCTGGAGATGGATGACTTCTGGGGTCACCCGGAACACGAGGTCGGACTGCATCATCACCCGACCATGGAGGAGACCTGGCACGTCATCGCAGGATCGGTCGAGTTTGTCGTCGGCGATAGGGAAGTCTTCGCCGGACCGGGGGACATCGTGGTTGCGCCACCGGGCGTGCGGCACAGTGCCCGAAACGTCGGGGGGCCGGCCCACATCCGCGTTCAGATGCGGCCCGCCCTGCGCTGGGAGGAGTTCGTCACGCAGTATTTCGCGCTCGAAAACGCCCCGCACGAAACCGAGGCGGAGTTTGCCGAGCTGCTCGTTGAGTACTCGACTGAGATCGAGATCTGAAAGCGTTCCGGCGAGACGATGGGCGCGCGGGAGCCTCCTCCATTCAGGTTCCCGCTCTTGACGTCGCCAGCCTTCTGCTCGGGGCGGCGCTCTAGCCGCAGACGTACAGCCCTGTGTCGCACGTGTCGCCGACGAAGAACCAGAGGACAATCGCGGCCATCACCAGCAGTGACGACACGACGACAGAGATCTCGACTGCACTTGGTCGCGTGGTTCGGCCCCTGAGGGCGTGGTCCAGGACACTCAACAGCTTGACCGCCAGTGCGACGAGGACCAGAAGAGATGCGTAGCTGGCCACAAGGCTCTGGCCCTTCGTCGCGCCAGCGTCCCGGAGAATCACGCCAAGGGCGAGCACCACGACGGGAACGATCACCCACATCGCCACGCCGACCGCGGCGAAGAGGGTGCCGAGACTACGTTTCGGCTGAAGCCCTGATGACGATTCCTCACGCTTGAGAACCACGAGTCAGATTTATCACAAAGGTGCGAATAGAGGTACGGGCACCTCCGTTCGTAATAGTTTCGATATAGTCTTTCGTAGGCGTTTCGTAACTCATTGCGATGAACTCAACCCGAAGCACATCAACTGCCGACCTGCTGCTCGAAGTGATGGAGCTCACGAGCCTCGGTGCATCGACCGAGTCACAGCTCTCAAGGCGGCTCCGGCGTTCGCATCCGTTCGCGCGGGCCGATCGTCGACTCGGCGGTGTGTTGAAAGTTCTTGAGGCCGAAGGCCTGATCGTCGCGAGTCCCGAGAGAGGGGAAAGGGCGTATCGAACAACACCGAACGGCCTCGAGGCCCTTGAGAAGAAGGGTCGCTTCTCTGCCACGGCCGCAGTTCTGTTCACCGACATCGTCGGCTCGACCGAACTCATCGATTCACTCGGCGAGACTGAGGCGCATGAAATCCGCCAACGCCATTTTGCGCTCCTGCGACAGGCAGTCGATTCGTGCCGGGGACAAGAGGTCAAGAGCCTGGGCGACGGACTGATGGTGATCTTCGGCAAGCCGGCGTCGGCCGCAGAATGCGCAAGCACGATGCAGCAGCTCGTTGCCGACGGCGCGGATCAGATCGGACTGCGTGTCGGAGTTCATGCCGGCGAGCTCCTGCGCGACGGCGATGACTACTTCGGGTCGACCGTGATCACCGCGCGCCGTCTCTGCGATCTTGCAGATTCCGGTCAGACGCTCATCTCGGATGACACGTTTGCGCTGCTCGGCGGCAAGTTCGGGCATTCGGCTGAGTCAGTTGGCGCTCTCGAGCTCAAGGGCCTCAGTGTTCCGGTCCCGGCATCTGCACTGAACTGGGGCTCACCTGTCGCGGATCTGGTGGCCTAGGAACACGCATGTCAAGACGCTTCTTCAGGCACGGAGAGCTTCCCCTGGTGCTCATAGCGCTGGTGGCGACCGCGCCTCGCCACGGCTACGAGATCATGTCGGAACTGACGCGCCTCTTCGGTCCGCGCTACCGGGCATCGCCGGGCAGCATCTATCCGGCGATCGAAGCGCTTCAGGCAGAAGGCCTGATCGAGGGAAGGTCCGATCAGGAGCGCACCGTCTACACCATCACCGCGGCCGGAAAGCGAGCTTTGGAGGATCGCGCCGATCAGCTAGCAGCCATCGAGCTTCGGCTGCACGTGAAACTGGCGGAGAGTGACTCGCTGGAGGCTCTGCTGACGCAGTTCAAGGCGCGACTGAGTCCACTGACCGGACGTGTCGACACCGAGAGCGCGGCCGCGATCCTTGAGTCCGCGGCCAACGAAATAGAACTTCTGAAATCCGTAAACACCACGAAACAAGCCAAACGGAGACAACATGCATGACGACCCTTTCGCTCGCGCGGTTGAACGTGTTGAAACTGCCGAGCAGCAGAAGCGCGACGCCAAGATCGCGCGTCGCAAAGACAAGCTCTCAGAGGGCAACCGCTTTGCGCTGAACATCCACGCAACAGTGTTCATCGCGGTCAACTTCCTTTTGATCGCGATCTGGGCGATGGTCTGGCAACTCAACGACGGCACCAGCTACCCGTGGTTTGTCTTTGTTCTGCTCGGTTGGGGCATCGGTCTGGCGGCGCACTGGGCAGCGACGCGCCGGCACACGAGCAAGCGCCCGTCGGGGCTGGCTTCGGCAGAATTGGAGCGCCTGGTTGAACTGCATCGAAACGGTTCGCTCGACGACGAAGAATTCCGCGCCGCGAAGGCAAAGATCCTCCTGTGAGGCATTGCTGGTAAAACTCGGGGGTGACTTCGCTCCAGACTCCTCTCGACGCTCACCCGCCCACATCCGGCCCCGAGACAGTCACCGACTTTCTGCTGGCTCTTGAGGACGCGGACATCGATCGCGCTCTCTCAGCGCTCACCAATGACATTCAGTGGATCAATGTCTCGCTTCCGACCGTCCAGGGAAAGGCCGGAGTTGAGCGGATCTTCCGCAGCGCCCAGCGGGCAGGCGGAGGCTTCCGCGTGCACTTTCACACGATTGCCCAGGCAGGCGACATCGTGTTGACCGAGCGCACTGACGCCGTCACGCTGGGACGGTTCGAACATCGGTTCTGGGTCGTCGGGCGATTCGAGCTGCGTGACGGAAAAATCTGCGTGTGGCGCGACGCATTTGACTGGGGCGATCTACTGGTCGGTTTTGTGCGCGCCCTGGCCGGGATCGCCGTACCAGCACTCAACCGGCCGTGGCCCGACGAGTGAACTCGCACTTGACGCCTGCAGGCCTGAATCCCGTGGCGTCCTGCCTTTGTGAAATCCTGAACGCGAGCACGACGGATGAATCATGGACACCGGGCAGATCAGCGGCGTGCGAGCTGCGCTGATCCAACCCGAGAAATCTGAATAAGCGTGGAATCAACCCAATCAATCCGCCAACTCCTGAGACGGAGCGTCGTGGTTCAGGTGCTCGTCGGCATCCTGATCGTTGCTGTGGTGCTCCTGGCGCTCGTGCGCAGCCTGACGTTGGTCTCTGAGCAGGAACGTGAATCACGCGCGATCCGTGAAATCAGCAACGCCACCGTCACTTACCTGATCGCGACAGGACTGACCGCGGCAAACGTCGACTCGGGCCAGCTTTCGGCCGCTTCGCAGTTTCGCGACGTGCTCGCCAAGTTTGAGCGTCAGTTCGAGCTCTCCAGCGGCGATCTGAAGGGCAATGAGGCCGCAGCAGCAGACGCTATTGCGCAAGCGATCGGCCAGCGCGAGCGAACGGTCACATCGGCCGTCATCAAGGCCATCGAAGACGGAGATCTGAAGCGCGCCCAGAAGCTCCTCGATTCGCCGGAGGCGGGCAGAACAAATTCCCAGATTGGCGCCGCGACAACGGTGCTGTTGAACAGAAGGGTCGCCAATCAGCTCAAGGAGGAGCAGGAGACCAAAGACATTGCTGTCTACGTCGCGGCAGCCGTGCTGCTCGCGATCGCGAGCATGACGTTTGTGGCGGCATTCTTTCTGCTCAGGATTCGGCAGCGTGTGGTTCCTCCGCTCGAAGACCTCGACGCCGCGGCGGTGCGGGTGGGCGAGGGTGATTTCCGTGCACGTGCACGACCAGCAGGCACAACAGAGACGGTGCGGGCCGGTGAGTCGTTCAATTTCATGGCCGAACGGGTAGAGCGCAACATTGCCAAGTTGCGCGAGCTGGACGTGCTCAAAGACGAATTCGTTGCGGCAGTCTCCCACGATCTCCGCACGCCGATAACTGTCGTGAGGGCATACCTCGACATGTACCTGGACGGCGAGGTCAGTGGCCCCGCCGAGGAAAAGGCGTGCTTCGAGGTGATCTCGCGCAACGTCGATGAGCTCTCCGAGCTGATTGACGATCTGCTCACACTCACGATCATCCAGGCCGGCGGCGAGCGCGCGGTACACCTTCAGACTGTTGAGCTCGATCAGCTGGTGGAAGACGTCGAGCGTGAAATGCGGCCGACGTTCGAGGATGCAGGCGTCGAGCTGGAGGTGCGCTCGGGAGAAAGCATCCACGTGCTTGCCGATCCGTTGCGGGTGCGCCAGGTGATCGTGAATCTGCTTTCAAATGCGTGCAAGTTCAGCGATGTCGGTACGACCGTGAGTCTCACCGCTCAGGGCAACGGACGGCTCGCCGAGGTGAGCGTCGAGGATCACGGGATCGGTATCGAGCGAGAGGACCTCTCGCACATCGGTGAGCGCTTTTTTCGCACCAAGGACGCCGAGAGTGTCCCCGGAACCGGTCTTGGCATGGCGATCGTGGATGAGCTCTTGAAGCTGCATGGCAGCGAACTGAAGATCGAAAGCGAGCCCAAGGTCGGATCAGTGTTCAAGTTCACGCTGCCGTTGGCTGCGTGAATGAAGTCTCGTACGTTTGCCGACAAGTTGCGACGCTTCTCGCCGGATCCACCAGCCCGGCCCTCCTTCGACGCGCAGGACCCGAACAAGCGCGACCTCCTCGGCTTTGCCGAACTCGTCATGCGCAGGCAGGGGGACTCGAGCTCGCAGCTGGGGGCAGACCTGTGGGTGTTGCATGAGCTCAGCGAACTGCAAGGCGGGTATTTCGTGGAATTCGGCGCCGGCGACGGACATCATCTGAGCAACACCTGGCTGCTCGAGGCGCATTACGGTTGGACCGGCATCCTCGCCGAGCCGAACGCCATGGTGTTTGAATCCCTCCGAGCGCATCGGCCCAACTGCAGAATCGACCCGCGGGCTGTCCACCGCGAAGACGCGACCACTCGGGCCATGATGGTCACGGAGATCAAGGAGCTGAGTGCTCTGACCGAATTCGCCGGGCTCGACATGCACGCTGAGGCGCGGCGCGAGGGCGAGCTGATCGACGTTGAAACCGTGACGCTCGATCGCCTGCTGGACGACCACGCCGCGCCCGAACTAATCAACTACCTGAGCATTGACACCGAGGGCGGCGAGTACGAGATCCTTGAGGGCTTTGACTTCGAGCGGCGTACGGTCGATCTGATCTCGGTCGAACACAGCTACCTGCCAAAGCGCGAGTCGATACAAGCGCTTCTGGACGATCGCGGCTACGAGCGCCGCTACATCGAACACTCCAAGTTTGATGACTGGTATCTGCGGCGTGCTCGCTGCGGCTGAGCTTGCTACGCCGAGCTGCGCATCAGTTCCTCAAGAACCTTGCGCTCGCCGCCCTGGGGCACGCCCCAGTCCGGGTGGTAGCCAAAAACGTCGGTGAGTGGACGAGATCCGAAACGGGAGTCGATCAGTTCCAGCTGCCCGGCACCGATCAACGCGGGATGGCTCTGGCCGCAGGCTCGCGCCAGCGCGAGAAGTTCGCCGCGCAGCTGAACTACATAGTTGGCAGTGCGCTCGGCCTTGGTCTCCGGGTCGAGGCCGCGCGTACGCCAGGGCTTGTGTGTCGCCACGCCAGTAGGGCAGTTGCCGGTGTGGCAGCGCTGGGACTGGATGCAGCCGACGGCAAGCATTGCTTCGCGGCCGACGTTGACCGTGTCGCAGCCGAGACCGAAGGCCATCAGTGCGGCCTCGGGAACGCCCAGTCGCCCACTCCCGGCGAAGACGACGCGCTCTGTCACGCCGCGCTCAGCGAAAGCCGAAAAGACGCGCGCGAATCCGATCTTGAAGGGCAGCGAGACGTGATCGCTGAAGGCCAGGGGAGCGGCGCCGGTCCCGCCTTCACCGCCGTCGATTGTTATGAAGTCGACGCCGCGTTGGCCGTCGGCCATCTGGTCGGCTAGATCACGCCAGAACGAAAGCTGGCCCACGGCCGACTTGATGCCAACCGGCCGGCCGGTCCGTTCGGCGATCGCCTCGACGAAATCCAGCAGCTCATCGACGCTGCGAAAAGCCGAATGCGAGGGCGGACTGATGCAGTCGACGCCAACGGGCACGCCGCGGATACGAGCGATCTCCGGCGTCACCTTCGCCGCTGGCAGGATGCCGCCCAGCCCGGGTTTTGCGCCCTGGCTGAGCTTGATCTCGATCGCCCGCACCGGTGCCTCAGCCACGCTCTGCTCGAGCGCGTCGAGACTGAATCGACCATCGGGACCGCGACACCCGAAGTATCCGGTCCCGATCTGCATGACGAGCTCGCCGCCATGAAGATGGTGCGGCGAAACGCCGCCCTCGCCGGTCGTCTGAAGACAGCCGGCCTGTGCGGCACCACGGTTCAGTGCTTCAACGGCGCGGCCACTGAGCGCGCCGTAGCTCATTCCGGAAATGTTGATCACGGAGCTCTGCCGAAAGGCGTGCCTGCGTCCGCGCGCGCCTCCGAGCACTTTCGCGGCGGGTATCTCGAAGGCGTCTGTCGAGTTCTCGTTCTCGATGGAGTGAGCAGGATCGACCAGCGGGGGGAAGGGAACCTGTTTGATCACGAGATAATTGGACGACTTCTCCATGTCGTTGTCACTGCCGAAGCCGAAGCGGTTGTTCTGTCGCTTGGCCGACGCATATATCCAGCGGCGCTGATCGCGCGTGAACGGACGCTCTTCATCGTTGTCGGTGACGATGTACTGGCGCAGTTCGGGACCGACGCGTTCGAGCATGTAGCGAAAGTGACCAACGATCGGAAAGATGCGCAGGATCGTGTGACGGCGCTGGAGGATGTCGTAGACAACGACGATCAGGAGCGCCGCCACGACTCCGATCGTCGCGTAGACCCAATTGCTCATGTGGGAACTATCCGTGAGCAGGCGGATGGCGTCTGCGCCGTGCGGCGGTCGGTACGCTTGCCTCATGTCATCCAAGCGCGAGCTGACGCCTGTACAGAAGAAATTGCTCGTCGCAGCGGCCGCCGTCGAGGTGACCGCGAAAATGCTCGCCCTCCGCGATATCCATCGCCGCTCAGCGGACGAGATCCGTGGCTCCAAGCGGCTCTGGCGCTTGGCTCAGATTGTCAACTTCTTTGGTCCGGCGGCCTACTTCGCATTTGGGCGAGTGAGCCACCCTGACTCTCGCTGAGTCAGAGTCAATTGGATTCATTTTCGGCCGCAGCCTGACTTCGAGCGCGCCAGCACTCCCGCATCGCCCAGTTGACGTGCTGGGCATTCACCAAGCATCGGGTTGGTCCATGTCCACGAGCGCCTAACGTGTCGGCAACACTCAAGCGCGTTCGAAAGGGAACGATCAGAATGGCCAAAGAATTCAAAGGGAACATCGAGCTCGACATCCGTGACTCGACTCCCGACTGGGATCCCTTTCTGGCTCCGAAGGCTGCCGAAGGAGCGCCGAACGTGCTGTTCTTGGCCTGGGACGACATCGGCTACGGCACGATGGATGTGTTCGGAGGGCCCGTCGAGACGCCGAACATGAAGCGGATCGCGGACATGGGCGTCAAGTATGCGAATTTTCACACCACCGCGCTCTGTTCGCCCACGAGGTCATCGCTGCTGACCGGCCGCAACGCCACCTCCAACGGAATGGCGACGATCGCTGAGTTCAGCTCTGGATTCCCCGGCATCTCAACGCGAATTCCGTTTGAGAACGGCTTCATCTCCGAGGTGCTCGCCGACGAGGGCTACAACACGTACTGCATCGGCAAGTGGCACCTGACCCCGGGCGAGGAGGCCACGATGGCCTCGTACAAGGGTCGCTGGCCACTCGGTCGCGGATTCGAGCGGTTCTACGGGTTTCTCGGTGGAGAGTCAAACAGTTGGTACCCCGACCTGATGCACGACAACCACCAGATCGATGCCCCATCCACACCAGAAGACGGCTACCACCTGTCTGAAGACCTTTCCGACAAGGCCATCGAATTCATCCGCGACGCAAAGGTGGTCGAGCCCGACAAGCCGTTCTTCATGTACTTCGCTTCGCAGGCTGGGCACGCGCCGCACCACGTTCCCAAAGAGTGGGCCGACAAATACAAAGGGCGCTTTGATCAGGGCTACGAGGCCATCCGCAGCGAAATTCTTGAACGCCAGAAAGAGCTCGGCCTGCTGCCGCAGGACACCGAGCTCTCGAAGATCAACCCGCACGGCGAGCCGGCGACAACCGGACCCGACGGGCAGCCCTGGCCCATGCTCGACACGGTGCGTCCATGGGACTCACTCTCCGCCGACGAGCAGCGACTGTTCTCGAGAATGGCTGAGGTCTTCGCCGGATACATCTCCCACGCCGACCACGAGATCGGTCGCGTTCTGGACTTCCTCGAACAGTCAGGTGAACTCGACAACACGATTGTCGTCGTCATCTCAGACAACGGCGCAAGCGGCGAGGGTGGTCCGAACGGCTCCTTCAATGAGTGGCGCTTCTTCAACGGAATCGCTGACTCCACGGATCTGACGCTTGAGCACATCGACGAGCTCGGGAGCGCGCAGTCCTACAACCACTACAACACCGGTTGGGCGTGGGCCTTTGACACTCCGTTCCCGTACTGGAAGCGGTGGGCAGGCTTCGAGGGCGGCGTGTCCGACATGTGCCTGGTTTCCTGGCCCGCAAAAATTGCTCCGCAGGCTGAACCGCGTCAGCAGTACGTCCACGCTGTGGACATCGTCCCGACCGTGTACGACCTCCTCGGCATCGATCCGCCCGCCGTCATCAAGGGTTACGAGCAGAGTTCGATCGAAGGCGAGACGTTCGCAGCCAGTCTCACCGATCCGTCCGCGCCCGGCAAAGAAACTCAGTTCTACTCGATGCTCGGAATGCGGTCGATCTATCACCAGGGGTGGCTCGCCTGCACGCTGCATCCGCCGATCAGCGGCTGGGGGAATTTCGAGCAGGACGTCTGGGAGCTCTACAACCTGAATGAGGACCGCGCGCAGTCCAAGAATCTTGCCGACAAAGAGCCTGAGCGTTTGGAAGAACTGCAGAAGCTCTGGTTCTCAGAGGCACAGAGATTGAACGGCCTCCCGCTGGACGACCGGAGCGCCATTGAGCAGGTTCTCGCCGAACGCCCGACGGCAACGCCGGAGCGCGACCAGTACGTCTACTACCCGAACTGCGCCGACGTTCCAGAGGCTGGTGCGGTCCGCATCAACGGCCGGTCGTACACGATTGCCGCCGGCGTCGACGTGCAAGATGCTGCCGCTGAGGGCGTCTTGTTCGCTCATGGCGGCGTCGCAGGTGGTCACTCGTTGTACATCAAGGACGGCCGCCTGCGGTACACCTTCAACTGGGTCGGCACGCACCTGCAGGACATTGTTTCGGATCGCGAAGTGACCCCCGGCGCACACGTGTACACGGCCGAGTTCGTGGTCAAGGGCAAGAATGAAGACCCTCAGATGCCCGGCTTCGCCGGAACGTTGACGCTCTATGCAGATGACGAGGCGATCGGAAGCGGCGAAATCGTCACGCAGCCGGGCGCGTTCTGCCTGGTCGGCGACGGCCTTTGCATCGGTCGTGACAGCGCGTCACCTGTTTCGCCGGAATACACCGCGCCATTCGCGTTCACCGGCGGCGCAATCGACAAGGTTGTGGTCGACGTCTCGGGCAAGCGTTACATCGACCATGAGGCCGAGGTCCGCGGCTGGTTCATCATCGACTGATGACCGCAGCCAAGTGCATTCAAGCGTGAGCTGGGGCTACGTACCCGTAGCCCTGCTCCTGATCACATGTGCCGCGCTGCCACGGCCATCGTGACGGACGAGCGCATTCCGTTTCATCGCGGCGTTCTCGGCCGGACTGGTCTTCGCAGTGCTGCGCGATCAGCAGGCAGACCCGGAGAGCGCGCTGATCGACGAAGCGGGGGAGACCGTCAATGCTGTCACCTTCATCGTTTTCGGCGCGTTGGTTCTGGGGCCGGCGCTCGAGAACCTGACGTCGGAGACTGCCGCCTACGCAATCCTCAGGCTGACTGTCGTGCGAATGCTGCCGGTGCTGATGGCACGCGCGGGAACGGGGGCGAGGCGCCAGACCGTTGCGTTCATCTGACGGTTCGGGCTGCGCGGCCTTGCGTCAATTGTCTTCGGGGTGATCCTGCTTGGTGACGCCAATCTTGCCCACACGGACGCCTTGCTTCAGGCGACAGCGGCGGCGATCGGACTGTCCGTCTACGCACATGGCTTCAGGGCTGGCCCATTGACTGTGCGATGCGTGCGCTGGAGAGCGTCGCCGCGCATCGAGTGGTGCGCGGGCTCATGTCTGGAGCCATTCTGATCGCCGTCGCTGGCATGGGCTCGTAACTGAGAATCAACTCGCATAGCGATGCGCTGAACAAGTGGACAACACCGGTTGTCAGGTATGTATACTTGACAACCGTCAATGTCTAGTTTGAAAGTAGCCCATGCAAAGCCAGTCCGCCCGTGGCGTGGGATGGGTGCGGACGAGCGAGTTGCGTTGCGCCGTGAGCGCTTGATGGAAGCCGGCCTTGAGGTATACGCCCGCGACGGGTACGCCAATGCAAAGGTCAAGCAGATCTGCTTGCAGGCAGGGCTGACGGAGCGCTACTTCTACCAGTCGTTCGACGACAAGGAGGATCTCCTCATTGCTCTCGTGGATTCGATCTTTGATGACGCGCTCGAAGCGACGTCTCCAGCACTCGAGAATCTGGCCCGTCCGCTCGACGAGGTGGTTCGCGAAGCACTCGGTGACTTTCTGGAATCGCTGATCGGCGACCCACGTCGAGCTCGGGTGATGCTGCTCGAATCGGTTGGGGTGAGCACGAGGACGGAGCTACGCCGTCGCGCACAATTCTCAAGGTTCCGTGACCTCCTTCGCGATGTCGGCGTGTCCGTACTTGGCGAGCGAGCTCCGTCCTTTGATGACGCAGACATGACTGCTCGCGCGCTCGTGGGCGTCACGGTCGAACTCCTCGTCTCATTTCTACTTGGTGAGATCAACGTCGATCGTGAACGTCTGACCGACTACCTGGTCCAGATTTACACCACCGCAGCACCGATCCAGTCCGGAGGACTCGCATGACCATGACCCGAATTCAAGGCGCCGACGGCATCACCCAGATACCTCGACCGGAAGAACCGATCCCGACGTTGGCGGGGCCGACTTTCGCGCTCTTCGTTTCGGCGCTGGTCGTGTTCGCAGGGTCCACATTTGCCGGCGTGAATGACTACTGGCCCGTACCGATTTCGGTTCTGATCAACGGCCTGGCGGCGTTTCTGATGTTTACCGTCGCACACGAGTGCAGCCACGCATCGGCATCGTCGAGCCGGTCGATCAACTTGTGGCTGGGCCGCGCCGCGACGCCATTTTTGTTGCCGGTTGGCAGTTTCACCGCCTTTCGATACATCCACATGCAACACCATCGATTCACAAACCACACCGACGGCAGCGACCCGGACCACTACACACAGGCCGGCAGGGGACTGTTCCTTCCATTGCGCTGGATGACGACAGATTTCAACTATTTCCGCTTCTACGGCTTGAAGGTCTCAGGGAGGCCTCGCGGAGAGAAGGTCGAGCTCTTTGTCAGCGTGGCGGTCGTCCTCGCGGTCATCTCACTGCTCGCTTTCAGCGGATACGCGATCGAAGTCCTGGTGTACTACTTGATCCCGACACGAATCGCAGTCTTCATCCTCGCGTGGACTTTTGACTGGCTGCCCCACCACGAGCTGTCCGACACGGTTGAAAGCAACAAATACCGGGCGACTCGCAACATCATTGGTGGCGAATTGTTCCTGGCGCCGCTGTTGCTCTACCAGAACTACCACCTCGTACATCACCTTCACCCGCGGATTCCCTTCTATCGCTATATCGCCGTCTGGCGGAACAACGAGGAGGACTATCTCGCTCACGACCCGGCGATGTCGACTCCCAGTGGCCGCCCGCTGACGGTTGATGAATACCGCAGGCTGCGCGAGTTGGACCACTCGAACTAGCCGCCGCGACGTCTGTTCAGAAGAAAAAGCTCCTCGCAGCGGCCGCCGAGATCCGCGGCTCCAAGCGCCTGTGGCGTACTTCGCAATTGGGCGAAGGGCTTGAAGATCAGCTTGCGGTAGCGACCTTCACCGGCAGCTTTCGCGGCTGGTTGATGAAGATCGAGCAGACCGCCTCGACGTCACCGTTGAGCTCCAGGTTCGGGTAGCGCGCGAGGATCTCCTCGAAGAGCACGTTCAACTCGAGTCGTGCGAGCGCGGCGCCAAGGCAGAAGTGTCGCCCACCGGCGCCGAACGCCTGGTGGGTCGGGTTGCGCTCGACATCCAGCTGGTGCGGGCACTTGTATTCGGTGTCCTGGCGGTTGCCCGACGGGTACCACATGACGACCTTGTCGCCCTCGGCAATCGCCTGGCCGTTGAGCACGGTGTCGCAGGTGGCAGTGCGGCGAAAGTGCACGAACGCCGGGAACATCCGCAGGACTTCTTCGACGGCTGACGGGATCAGCCCGGGGTCCTCAACCAACTTGCGCATCTGCTCGGGCTCCTTCATCAGCGCCCAGAATCCGTTGGAGGCGGTTGCCTTGGTGCTGTCGTTTCCTGCCGCTACGAGCAGCGCGATTCCCATCAAGATCTCGTAGTCCTCGAGCTTCTCGCCATCGACCTCGGCGTACACGAGTACGCTCGCGAGGTCGTCCGTCGGGTTCGCCCTGCGGTCGGCGATGACCGCGTTGCCGCGTTCGATGACTTCCATCAGCAGCTGGTTGACGGTCTCTGCCCCTTCAGGCTGGAGCTCGGGGTCGCCAAAGCCGAGACCCTGGTTGGCGAGCGCCGCCCACGTGGCGTCGTCCTCCTCTGGGGCGCCGAGAAAGCTGCCGATGACCCTCGCCACCACCGGCTGGATCACTTCATCGACGAGGTCAAACTCGACGCGATCACCGAGACGGTCGAGCGTCTTGCGCGCGATCGCACGAATGGCTTCCTCGTGCTGGGCGATGCGCTTCGGTGTGAAGCCCTGCTGAAACAGCGACTTGATGCGGTCGTGCCGCGGCGGGTCCATGCCAATGAACATGCCGGTCTGCGCCTCGAGCGGAACCATGTTGTCCGGGGCGAGAATCCCGCCCTTCTCAGAGGAGAACGTCTTCCAGTCGAGGCTGACCGTACGGATGTCCTCGGCGCGCGTGATCGACCAGAAGCCCTTCTCGCCCTCCCAAGTTTCCATCGCGCTCCAGTGAACCGGGGCCTCGTTGCGAAGGCGCTCAAACACTTCGTGCGGGGGCCCGTCGACCCAGAGGTCCATGTTGCCGAGGTCAAGTTTGTCGAGCGGCTGCTGAAGTGCTTCTGCGGCTGTGGTCATTCGAGTGCTCCTTGTCCTACGCGGGTTTTCAGTTTCGGCGGGCGGCACGATCGAAAATTGTCGGCCTAAGTTTATTTATTGGCGGCTCGCCAATAGTTGATGGCCACTGTACCATGTGGGGGCAGTGAACGTCAAGCCCGCAATCGCCCCTAAGAAGCCGAAGCGCACGCGCCTCTCTGCCGACGACCGCCAGGCGCAGATCCTCGCCGTGGCGAGCGAAGTGTTTCGCTCGCGCCCGTACGGTGATGTCTCGCTCGACGAGATCGCCGACCGGGCGGGCGTTGCCCGTGGCCTGATCAACCACCACTTCGGCACCAAGCGAGACCTCTACCTCGAGGTCGCGAAGAGCACTATCCACGCACCGGAGCTACCAGTTCCCGACTACGTGCAGGGCCAGACGATGCGACAGCGGATCGAACTGAGCGTCGGCGGCTGGCTCGACCTGATCGAGAGCAATAGAGCGATGTGGCTCGACTCCTTGCGTACCGGCATGGGCGATCCCGAGATCGCCGAGTTGGCCGAACAGGCGCGCGAAAAGGCGGTCGATCAAGCCGTGCGCGTGATGGGCCTCGGCCCCGTCGAGGACCTCACGCCCGAGCGCCGCGGCCTGATGCGCGCCTGGCAGGCGCTGGCCGAGGGGGCAGTCGTGCAGTGGCTGATGTACGACCGACTCAGCCGTCGCCAGGTCGAGGACCTGATCGTGGAGTCCGGC
>JAEMRJ010000096.1 GCA_016463365.1 Thermoleophilaceae bacterium
GTCGGCGCGTCGAGCGTCAGCAGCGTCTCGCGCGAGTAGTTCTGCAGAAAAAATGCGAAGCGCCAGAGCTCGTCGGCTGGGGGAAGCCGTACTCCTGGAGTGTCGCCGATCCCCCACAGCAGGGCGATCGAAAGCGCAATCGCCAGGTAGTAGGTCGGCACGATCCGCACGATCCGACGCCAGTAGTACTGGCCGACGGCGATCATCCGCGGCGCGCTGTCGTGGGCTCCCCTGAGCAGTGGTCGGTAGAGCAGGTAGCCAGACATCACGAAGAAGACCACCAGCCCGATGCGCCACTCGAACAGCAGGTGGTCAAAGAAACCTTCGCGCGTCGGCTTGTTGGGATTGGGCAATCGGTACAGCCACACGTGGTAGGTCAGCACCGCCATCGCAGCGAAAGCGCGGATCAGGTCAAGTGCCTGCGCGCGATGCCTGGCGGCCGGTGCCGTGTTCATCGGCTTTCGCTCATTGCCAGTTCGTGCTCAAGCCGCGCGAGCACCTGGTTGCAACGACGCAGGAGCCATGGTCGCGCCGCGAGCAGAAGCAGCCGGTCGCCGAAGCTCCCCGGGTCGATCCCGACGTCGAACGACACAACGGTCGCGCCGCCGGCGGAAGGTGCCAACCGCCAGTCGACGACGGCACGAGTCGACCCTGCGACGGCCTCGCCACCAAATGCGGTGTCCGGCACGTCATAGGTGATGCGCGTGAAGACGCGGCGCTCGAGTCCCGGAACCGGCCCACGCAGCACCAGCTCAGCCGACGCTTCGTCGCTGCCGTCGACGATCCCGGCCTCAACAAGATCAGCGCCGAGCAGCGGCCAGTGCTGCCGCAGATCGCTCAGCAGCGCGTGAACCGCAGCCGGCGAAAAGGCGATCGTGCGTTCTGCTCCGACGACCACGCTGAACTCCGCCCCGCGGGCGGCGATGTCAGTGGCTTCCATCGGCGGCCCCGGTTTCGATCAGAACGCGGTCGATCACGGCGGGCGAGGCGACGTCGCGCTCGAGCCCGGTCACCCCGAAGGACGTGAGCGTGACCTGCCCGTCAGCAACGTCGACGCGCATGAAACTCTTGAACAGTGGCGGCTTGTCCCAGTCGAGCGCCTCAGAGACCTTTTCGGCCGTGAACCAGCCCCGCAGCGGGAAGATCATCGTCGCAAGGAACCGCGAGCGGCGGGCGACGTTGATCGATTCCGGGTCGCCACCGCCCTGCCCGCGCGCAAGCTCTTCAGCCAGATCCAGACCGTGTCTGGCGGCGACGATCGCAGCGGCCTCGTCGGCGGGAATCCCGCGCACAGGCTCGCCCGCGCGCCACGGTGTGAGTCGCCGCATCTTGCGCAGCAGAATGATCGAGTACGCCCGCAGGGAATCGCCCCGCGTCGGAAACACGGTCCACGTGTCCTCGTTCACGTCCGGCCGTTCGACCCGCCCGATCTGGTGTGTGGAGGTCATGAACGCGCCTCCCCCGCCAGAGATCACGCATTCGATTCTGCGACCGTCAGCGACGCGCACGCTGTGACGCTCGTAGTGGTGAACGTCGCCGGCGATCATCGCGACGTAGTTGTTTGCCGGATCCCGCACGACCGACCAGAGCAGTCCGGAGTCTTCATCCCCGCCGTCGATGCCGAGGATCCGCCGCGGGCTCATTTTGTCGCCGGCGTAGACCGGCTTGCCGCTGACCAGCAGCTTCGGCTTGTCCCCGGCCGACACCCTGCGCAGCCACTCGCCCTGGGCGTGATCGAGCCGACCGAGAATCCCGGTGTCGACCGTGATCACACGCAGCTGCGGCGTGTCGATGCAGAAATACATGTTCGGCTGGGCCGGTCCGCGGCCCTGGGCCGAGCCACGCAGCCGCCGCGCCGCAACCATCGTCGCCGGATCGAGCGCACGAGGGCGACGCCAGAACAGCGCGTGCAGGCCCAGGGCGAGTTGAGCCCACTTCGCCCGACGCGGCGGGCGGAACTTGTGTGCCGGAGGGGCCGCGTTGCAGAAGTGGCGCATGAACCCGGCGAGTCCGTCGAGCCAGTCGTGGTTTCCCGGCACTGCATAGATCGGCCGTGAGTAGCCCGCGAACGGGACGAAAAATTTGCCGACGTATTCGTTGACGTCGCCGTCGGGATACACCACGTCGCTCGCGATCATCGCGAACTCGCTGCCTTCCGCGGCCCCCAGAAATGCCGGCACGACCGAGTACTGCGACTGATCACCTTCGCCGGTGTCGCCGAGCACCATGAAGGAATAGTCAACAAGATCGCCGCGAGCGAGCATGAAGTCGTCAACCACTTCGCGCGGCGCGCCGGCATCCTTCAACGCCCCGCGCTGGGCATGCACCCATGCGGCGCGGGCGCTCTCGGTCGGATCGCCGGTCAGCGACGCCATCACGTTGTTTCGCGAGCGCCAAAGTGTGCGCGGGCTCAACCACGAGAAGCGCCGCAGCGGAGTGCCGACCGTGGTCAGGTCCGCCGGCTCGGCGCTCCAGTCGGCATCTTCGGCGAGCCGCGCCGCCGCAGGGATCGGCATGCGCCCGGCGCTTTCACGGGTCGCTTCCAATCAGTCCACCCGGTAGCGCAGGAACAGGTGTTCATCGCCCACGAGCGCGCTGATCAGGTGCAGTTGTTGCTGTCCCGGGAGCGCGCCGGCAATGATCGGGAAGGGATCGCCACTGCCGATCAGTGTCGGCGCGATCGTAAGAAAGAGCTCGTCGACCAGTTCACGCTCGAAAAACAAGCCGTTGATGCGCGGACCGCCTTCGAGCAGTACCGACCTGACGCCGTGCTCATCGCGGAGTGCTCTCAACATCTCTGCAGGGTCTGTGGTTCTGGTCTGCAGGATCTCTGCACTCACGGAGTCGAGCACAAGTTCGGCCTCGCTGAAAACGGCGACCCGGAGGTCGGGGTCAGAGAACATCGGTGCGTCGACCGGCAGCTCGCCCGCGCGCGTGACAGTTGCCACCAGCGGGCGCGGCTGAAGGCCGGCTGCGATCCTTCGCCGCTGCACCTCGAGGCTCCTGGCCGGCGCGTTGTAGCTCTCGGCCGCGACAGTGCCGGTGCCGGCCATGACGCAGTCCACGCGCTCGCGAAGCGTGGCAAACAGCGCGGCATCTGCCGGGCCGCCGAGCGCGGCGGTGTTCGCCCCGATCCGGCCCTGCCCATCGGCCGTCGCCACCATGTTGACGATCACACACGGGCGACCCGATGGTGCGCGCGACGCGAACTCCAACTCCGCGTAGGCGGTCTGAGCATCGACACTCAGAGCGTCGCCGGGTGGCGGAAACAGCCGCGTCAGTTCGATGAGGGGTGGATCTGCCGACGTCACAGCCAGCAGTATGCCGTCAATGGTCGTCGAAGCAGGCCGACGCGTGGGGCCGCATCCGTTCGATCGAGCGCTCGAGCAACGTCGGGTCGGGCATCGCACGCCGACCCACGCGGTCCAGCAGGACTGTCACCGGACCTGCGTTCACGTGTTTCCACGCTGACCAGAGACTCCGTTCAATGCCCTCAAACAGCTGCAAACTGCGCGTTTTGGGAGTGTGCACAACTGACCATCAGGTTACCTCCCAAATCGTCCTCAAGATGCTTTATTGTGCAAATTGCCAGTAACGATTCGTTCTGAATCATCTCATGATTCAATGGAGTTGTTGCAGGAGTGATAGCTGTACAGGCCATCGCCGGTACAGGGGGCAGAAACTTGTAGAGACCGCCGTGTGACCTCCCCCCCGGTTCACGCGTCAGACCACCATCTGGCCAAGCGGTTTCGGCAAGGCCCGGTTGCGCCGATCCGTACGTCCGTATTTCTGCGACGTCAGGGATCCGATGACGTAAGGACGATTCGGATCGGCGCAATAACCGGAACGGTTTCTCGCTCACGCGCGTTGACGCCGGCCGGACTGACCGATCACCGGCGTAGCGTCACGCTGGCAATGGCCGACGCCTCCACATCCGTCATCTCCTACGCCTTCTTTGTTGCGATCAGCCCGATTCCGTTGATCGCGGTCGTCGCGTTGCTGGCCGGACCCAATGGTCGGACCAACGGCGTGGCGTTTCTCTTCGGCTGGCTCGCCGGGCTGGTGGTGGCAGGGTCGGTTCTGGTTCTGCTGATCGGAGAACCGTCTGACGCTCAGACCGACGACAGCTCCAACCCGTTCGGCTGGGCGCTGCTCGCATTCGGCGCGGCAATGGTCTGGCTCGGGATCAAGCATCTGCGCGAACGGCCCGGGCGCGGTGCGACCCCGGAGCCACCCGGCTGGCTCAGCGCCGTCGACCAGTTTGACGCCCTGCGGTCGGTCGCACTCGCGCTCACCCTGGCGATCGCCAACCCGAAGAACCTGATCCTGCTCGGCGGCGCCGCCGCTTCCGCCGCCGAGAGCGGGACAACCCTGGAGGCGCGGCTGGAGGCGATGCTCGTTTTCGCGATGATCGCCCTGATCGGCCCGGCCATACCGGTGGCCACGAGCGTGTTCGCGGGCGAGCGCGCAGAACCGGTGCTCGGACGGCTGCGCGCGTGGCTGACCCGCAACAACTCTGTGATCGTGGCGATCATCTGCCTTGTGATCGCCGGAAAGCTGATCGCAGACGGCATCGCCGCGCTCACCTGATCAAGCGCGGACAGTCTGCGATAATTCCGCCGCATTCGGGGCGTGGCGCAGCCTGGTAGCGCGCACCGTTCGGGTCGGTGAGGTCCCCAGTTCAAATCTGGGCGCCCCGATTGCCAGTTCTTCCGACTGTTCACCGCGATCGACCCATGCTGCTCTCTGGTACGCCGAATCGGGTAATCTCGGCCTACGACGATTTCGTCGTACGCGGTATTGATTGAGCGTTCGCGAACAGGCAGAGCCGCGCCAGAATCCCCTTACAAAGCCCTTTTTGGTGGCCCCCGCCACACCTGGGCCTCATTATCACGGCGTCCGCATGTTCGTCCAGTCGGCCCTCTTGGGTGCTAACTACTTCACGGTAGACGCCGATACCCAATTCGAGCATGTCGAAAACCGCCCACATGGACAACGGACACGACGAGGATCTTCCCGGCGCTGGCGGCGTTGCGGACTACAGCCTGTTCACGGGCGCTGATGACTTCGATGAAGCCCTGGGCACCCGGGTCGCGTGGCGCACAGCCGCCGTGCTCTTCTGGGTCGCCGGATTCGGCGCCCTTGCGCAGCTGTCCACGGGCCTGATCAGCGCGCCGATCGAGTACCCGGCGTTGACCGTTGCGGTCTCGATCTTCGCAATCGTGATGGGTTGTGTCTGGTGGGTCGTCGGCAATCTCGTCGTGGACGAGCGCTGGTTGCACTTTGGCGTGATCTTGTCGTACGGAATTCTGGTCGTGATGTTTGCCAATGCGCCATCGGTCGAATCAGAGCTCGGGGTCGTCTACCTGGTGCCGCTCATCTACGTCGCGTTGTTCCTTCCCTCGCGAGCGTTGTTCGGCTACATCGGACTCTCGGTCGCCCTGATCATGCTGGCGTCGCTGCGCCATCCGGACAGCCAGTTCGGGCTGCTGCCGGGCCTCTTGACAATCGTCGCGCTCGCTTCAACCGCGGGGCTGACGCTCTACGTCCGACTCGAGCTCAACCGCATCGGTCGCCAGGCGATCACGCTTTCCGGGCGCGACGCTCTCACCGGCCTCTCCAACCTGCGCCCACTGTATGAACGCGTCGAACGCGGACTGCAAGAGGCCGAGCGCGGCCATGGCGGGATCACCGTCGTGATGATCGACCTCGAAGGATTCAAGCGGGTCAACGACGAGTACTCGCACTCGGTCGGCGACGAGACCCTGCGGGTCGTCGCCCAAGCCATATCCGACACCGTGCGCAAGGATGAGCTGGTCGCCCGGCGCGGCGGCGACGAGTTCGCGATCGTGACCGGCGCGACCGACCAGGAAGACATCCAGACCCTGATCCGTCGGGTCAGCCACAACGTTTCCGACGCCCGCGTCGATCTGCTGCCCGGGGTGCGCTCGGGCGTGACCGTCGGCTATGCGACCAACATCGAAGGCGACACCGTCGGCCGCCTGCTCGCCCGGGCCGACCGCGAACTCAACGACGCCAAGGCGAACGCCAAGATCGAACGCTGGTCATGGCGACAGCGCAAGCTGAATGACCTCGCCGACGAACTCGGGGCCGACTGACCGTGGGCTGGGCGTCGCGACACGGCCTGCGCAAGGCGATGGCAGATTTCGGCATGCGTCACAGCGCCGAGCATGCGTACCGCCCGATGCGCCGTCCCGGCGAGCCGTCGATTCTTCTCACCGACGAGCGCCTCCGGGTGCACCGGAACGTCTTCTGGTTCGGCGCGGCGTTCATCTATGGGATCACGGCCATCATCACGCTCAGCGCGCTGGTCCTCAACGAGCTGACACCCGAGCTCGGGATCGCTGAGGAAGCCTTTTCGTCAGTCACGGTCGCGATCTCGATTGTCGCGCTCTTGATGACGGCGTTCTGGTTGGCCATGGCCGCGCGCGACACACCGGCACTGCCGTGGATGAACGCCATCATCGGGATCGGCACCCTGCTGATCTCGACAGTTGCGCTCACTTCCGGTGAATTCGGTCCGGTCGTCCTTCCCTACCTGCTCGCCCCGGCGATGGCAGCAGCCTTCTACATGCCGTTGAAGCAGGCGATCGCGCATCTGCTTTCAATCACCGTTGTGATGTTTGTCGTCGCGTACGTCACCGCCGATTCCGAGTCCGGCAAGATCGTCGCGCTGAATGTCTGGTTCTTCACGATGATGGGTGCCGGAATGCTGATGGTCGCGCGCAAGCGCATCCAGGACGGCATCATCCACAACGTCGCGCTGGCCGGCCGCGACCCGCTGACGGGCGTCGCGAACCTGCGCAAGTTCAACGACCGACTGCGTGCCGAGATCGACCGCGCCGAGCGCAGCTCGGACCCGCTCACACTGTTGATGATCGACCTCGACGACTTCAAGCGCGTCAACGACGAGTACAGCTACACACTTGGCGATGCAGTCCTCGCGGCCAGCGCCCGCGCGATGGACGAAGTCGTCCGCACCAACGAGCTGCTGGCCCGTCGTGGCGGCGATGAGTTCGCCGTCATCGCCGTCGGCGCTGATGCTGCGACCGGCGCCAATCTCGCCCAGCGCATCGCCGAGGTGGTGCGCCGCGAACGCATCCGGCTCTGCCCCGACGTCTCACCGGGCGCGAGCGTGGGCGTCGTTGAGTGGGTTTCGGGCGAGAGCCCGGAGAAGCTGATCAGTCGCGCAGATGCCGCGCTGAAGGCGGCAAAGCGCGAGTCCTACAACGGCTAGATGAGCCCCTTGAGCATCGGCTCGGTGGGATACCAGGGCTGGCCCTTGTCGATCATCTGACCGAAGCCGTTCCAGAGCACTGCCATCGCCGTTCCGGCGAGGCGGAAGTTCGTCTCGTCAGGGTGGTCAAGCCAGTAGTCCGCCAATGAGTGACAGGCACCGACGACCGCGTGACCCGCAGCGAGCGAGTACTGCGTCAACAGCTCATGCGAGTCGCGGCCTTCGAGCACTTTGATGAAGGAGTCGGCCACCGCCTCGGCGAGCTCGGTGTTCATCGAGTGGATGCCCTTGATCATCGCGTCATCGATCTCTACGGCGTCGCGGTAGAGCACGCCCCAGGCCTGCCGGTTCTTGTCGACAAAGTCGAAAAACGCAACGAAGCCGCGCCAGAAGCGCTCCTCTGGCGGGAGGTCTGCGGCCCACGCCGGCAGCACCGATTCTTTGATCTGGCTCTGGAAAGAGCGCAGCACTTCGAGGTAGAGCTCGTCTTTGCTCTCGAAGTGTTGGTACACGAGCGCCTTGGAGACGCCGGCTGCTTCGGCGATGTCGTCCATTGAGACGTTGTGGTACCCCCGGGTGCCGAAAACGTCGATCGCGTGCTCGAGGATCAGGTCGTAGCGCTCGCCACGCGACATCCGCTTGCGAACGGCCGGTTCCTCAAATTCGTCGCTTCCCGGGTCATGTCCGTCTGCCTCACTCATGATCCCACCTCGAAGATCGCCTTCTGCAGTTCCTTGCGGTCAAATGCAGCGTACGCCTCGGCGGCGCCGGAAAGCGGAATGCGGTCAGTGATGATCTGAGCGGCGTCGATCTTTCCCGCAGCGATCAGCTTGAGAAGCTCATCGCGGTGGCTGTACGGCGCGCCGAGCACCGGGATCACTTTCGTGTTGCGAAGCCAGAGATCGCCGGCCGTCAGCGGGAAGTGTTCGTTCACGAGCATGCCGACCAGCACGACTGCGCCGTTGGGCCGCGGAAGCGCGAAGGCCGTCTTCATCGCCGGTTCGTTGCCGGCCGCCTCGAAGACTGCGTCGCACATCAGGCCGCCGGTCTGCTCCTTGATCAGTTTGCGTGGATCCTGCTGGCGCGGATCGATCGTCGTCGCGCCGAACTTCTTGACCTCCTCGAGGCGCTCCTCAACCACGTCGATCACGTAGACCTGACCGGCGCCGAAGATCGGTGCGCACATCGCCAGGAGCTGGCCGACCGGCCCCGCACCGACGATTGCGATCGTGTCGCCCTCAACGATGCCGGACTGGCGCAGCGCGGTGAACGCGGTGGCGAGAATGTCGCCGGTGAAGATCGTTGACTCGTCTGAAAGATCGTCCGGGATCAGGCGCAGCGTCATGTCCGCAAGCGGCACGCGCACGTACTCGGCCTGTCCGCCGGGCAGGTTGCCGAAGGCGACGCCCATGCCGAACATCTGGAAGTCCTTGCAGCGGCGGTGATCCCCGGCGACACAGGGAGCGCAGCGACCGCAGGCCACGTACATCGAACTGACCACCCGGTCGCCCGGCTTGAACCCGGTGACGGCGTCTCCGATGTCGTCGACCACGCCGCAGAACTCGTGTCCGACGATCCAGCCTGCGGGAACGTTGGGAATCTTGTGGTGGTAGACGTGCATGTCCGTGCCGCAGAGCGCCGAGGTCGTGATGCGCACAACTGCGTCAGTGTTGACCTCGAGTCCGGGCTTGGGGACGTCCTCGACACTGATCAGTTCGGGACCCTGTGAGGTGACGGCAAGCATCAGCCGACGATCGCCTTGTAGTAGCGGACAGCAAGTCCCGTGAGCAGGGTCTGGAGGCACTCGTCGAACTCGAGGCCGTTGGCGGCGGCGTATGCCTGCAGGCCGATGCTCTCGATCGAATC
>JAEMRJ010000190.1 GCA_016463365.1 Thermoleophilaceae bacterium
CCGGGGACGCGGACGGGCCTGACGCCCGCCTCGATCGTCCCCAGAAAGCCATCGCTCAGCGCCGGATCAGGTCGTGTGCCGTCCGCGTTGCACGGCGATTTCGCCGGTGCGGACCATCTCGATCAGACCGAAGGGCCGCACCAGCGACTCAAAGGCCTCGATCTTCTCGTCGCTGCCGGTCACTTCGACGGTGATCGACTTGCGCGCAACATCCACAACCCGGCCGTGGAAGATCTCCGAAAGCTGGCTGATCTCCTGACGCGTGTGCGCGTCGGCGTCGATCTTGAACAGCGCCAGCTCACGGGCAACCGTGTCGTGCGGCTCGAGGTCGCGGATCTTCAGGACGTGCACAAGCTTGTGGAGCTGCTTGGTCACCTGGTCGATCGGGTGTTCGGCACCGTCGATCGTCAGCGTGATCCGTGAGATCTTGTCGTCGTCGGTCGGGCCGACAGCGAGCGTGTTGATGTTGTAGCCGCGACGCGCGAACAGACCGCTGATGCGGGCAAGCACTCCGGGCTCGTTCTCGACGAGGATCGAGAGCACGTGCTTGCGGCCCATCGTGCGCTGGCCGGTGGCCTGCAGGTCGGAGAGGCTGAAGACTTCTTTGGTTCCTGGATCGCCCATGTCAGCCCACCATGTCCCTTGCTGCCTGTCCGGCCGGAATCATCGGATACGTGTTTTCTTCCTTTGTGACGCGAACGTCAACGAAGGCCGGACCGTCGTGCGCGATCGCTTCTTTGAGCGTCGCGACGAGCTTGGTCTTGTCGGTCTCCTTTTTGGCCCAGATCCCGTAGGCATCTGCGAGTTTGAGCCAGTCGGGCAGTTCGCCCATGTCGACGTGGCTGTAGCGACCGTCCCAGAAGAGCTCCTGCCACTGGCGAACCATTCCGAGGAATCCGTTGTTCATCAGGAATATCTTGACCGGGAGGTTGTTCTGCGCGATCGTCGCGAGCTCCTGGATGTTCATCTGCAGCGAGCCGTCACCTGAAAGGCAGACGACCAGCGACTCGGGGTTGCCCGCCTGCGCGCCCATCGCGGCCGGCAGGCCGAAGCCCATGGTGCCGGCTCCGCCGGAGTTGATCCAGCGGCGCGGTTCGGGGAAGTCGTAGTACTGCGCTGTCCACATCTGGTGCTGACCGACGTCACTGGTGACGATCGCCTCACCTTCGGTGGCTTCCAGGACTGCCTGGACCATGTACTGCGGCTTGATCTCGTTGTCGGTGCTGTCTTCGTAGACCAGCGGGTGCTTCTCGCGCCAATGCTCGATCTTCGTCCACCAGTCGGCCATGCGGGACTCGTCGGTCTCGAGCTGGCGGTACTCCTCGGCAAAGCGCGGGAGGATCTCTTTGGCGTCGCCGACGATCGGGATGTGCGCCGGCACGTTCTTGCTGATCTCGGCCGGGTCGACGTCGATGTGGATGAACTTCGCGTTCGGGGCGAACTCGCTGAGCTTGCCGGTGATGCGGTCGTCAAAGCGCGCGCCGATCGCGAGGATCAGATCGGCCTCGTCCATCGCGTAGTTGGCAGCGCGGGTGCCGTGCATTCCGAGCATTCCGAGCCACTGCGGGTCCGGGGCGGGGAATGCGCCGAGTGCGTTCAGCGTGGCGGTTACCGGGAAATTCTCGATCCGTGCGAGGTCGCGCAGCTCCTCTGATGCGTTGCCGTTGACGACTCCGCCGCCGACATAGAAGATCGGTCGCTTCGCGTTGGCCAGGGCCTTGGCGGCCAGGCGGATCTGCTTGGCGTTTCCGCTGTGAGTGGGCTGGTAGCCCGGCAGCGAGACGTCGTCGATCGGCTCATAGTCGATCTCGGCACGCGAGAGGTCCTGCGGGATGTCGACCAGAACCGGGCCGGGGCGACCAGTGCGCGCCACATGGAAGGCCTCGTGGATCGCCTTGGGGATGTCGCGCGGGTCGCGGATCATGATCGAGTGCTTGACGATCGGCATCGTGATGCCGGTGATGTCGGCCTCTTGGAAGCCGTCCGTGCCGAGCAGGTCGGTACGGACCTGGCCGGTGATGAAGACGGTCGGGACGGAGTCCATCATCGCGTCGGCGATCGGCGTGACGAGGTTTGTCGCGCCCGGGCCGCTGGTGGCCAGAGCCACTCCGACCTTGCCGGTGGACTTGGCGTAGCCCTCTGCGGCGTGGCCTCCTCCGGCTTCGTGGCGCACAAGAATGTGGTTGATCCCGGCGTCGTAGATCGCGTCGTACGTGGGCAGGTTTGCACCGCCCGGATAGCCGAACATGACGTCAACGCCCTCGTGTTTGAGCGCTTCCATCAAAGCTTCAACTG
>JAEMRJ010000012.1 GCA_016463365.1 Thermoleophilaceae bacterium
GCGTTCAGGTCGCCGTGGGGGCAACCCCGTGGAGGTTCGAGTCCTCTCATCCGCACTGCTTCGGAACTATCTGTCGCCCGAACAGCGACAGAAACACCCGCTTCCCTGAGCGGTCGTTTACGGTCTATTGATCGGCTTGTAGCCACGCGGAAGGTGGCTGCGCCCCGTCGCGAAGCACCCGGTACACCGCGTTCGCGGCTGGCTTGCGACGCAGGTTTGTGTCGAACGCGAGCGGGTTACCGAGCAGGCCACCCGGCACCAACGACGTCCACCACGATCTGCGGTCACTGATTCCCCACTGGACGACCGTGTCACATGCGGCGTCGGCAACGCAGGCGGCAGTGATCTGCCTGAATGTCTCGCCCTGAGCTTGAAAGCACAACCATTTCGTGAGCGGATCGGTTGAGCACGGCTGGTCGAGCTCGGTAACCGCCCAGCGCAACCCCAGCGGAGCGATCCACGAGGTGACGCCTCGGTAATCGGGCGCAGCCAGCGATGCGATGTGCGCCTGGAAGCCGATGCCGTCCATCGGCACGCCTCGCGCGGCAAAGTCCTTCGCCATGCGCTTGATCGCGGCGCACCTCGGAGCGATCACGCAAAGGCCGCTGCCTGCCAGCACACCGACCCCGGCGTGGGCGAGACCGCCAAGATCGAGCCCGCCACTGACGTCGATTGCGCTGTCAAACGCGACGAAGGAGTCGTCGATGAAGTCGTTGTAATAAAGCTCGAGCTTCCAGTCGTTTTCCGTGCCGGCGACGGTGTCGTTGAGCCGGTCGCGCTCCTCGGCGGCAATCCTGAACGCCTGCTCGACGTAGTCCGGACCGATTGCATTCCGCCAGATCGTGCCGCGCATTGTGCCGTCTGGTTCAAATGCCTCGTTGACAATGTCCCACTGATCGATCAGGTCACGATTGGGGAAGACGTGTTCGAAGATGCCACGGATGTGCGCCCTCATGATGCGCAGTCCCGACTCGCGGTCTTGAACCTGTTCGCGCATCCACGCGGGCGTCTGCGCGTACCAGAACATCACGTGCCCGCGGATGCGCATTTTCTTCGCGCGCGCAGTGGCGAGCATGCTGTCGACTGCTGCGAACTGGAATTGGCCCGGCTGGGGCTGTGTGCGTTCGGGTTTGAAATCGTTGTCTGGAGTGAAAGCGCTGAACTCGCTGGCGAGCAGTTGCTCGGCTTGCGGGTCGCGGCTCAGCTCCCCCGGGGATGTCGCTGCCCCCCAGCGGATGCCGGCGCGCAGGGCGGCGCAGCGAATCGTCTGCGGATCACAGGTCGATGCACCTGGCAGCGCTGGACGCACCGGTGGCGTTGCGACTGCGACCGAGCTTGCTGCCAAAGCAGCAATTGCCGTCAGAGCGGCCACCAACCAAATCTGAGCTGCACGAGTAACACCGAACACTTATTTCCCCCCAAGTATCTGCCGACCGAGTGCGCTCGCGGATCCTATCGCCGCTTTGGATCCGAGGTGTTGCGGCAACCCGCATCGTGACCGAACAGGAAACTGTCCTACTGGCGCCGCTCCAAAGGAAGCCGACCGGCAGCCTGGCGAGAAGTCGCGACTGCCGGCCTGCCCAGGGCTAGTTGGACTGTGCTGCCAGCGCCTGCTCGGCGACGCCGAGCTGCTGGATGAATCCGAGGTTGTCCCACTGGGACCAGGTCTCGGTGATCCGCCCGCCACTGTCGTAGCGATCGATCGTGATCCCTGTGACCTCTGCACGCATGCCGGTCGGGGGCATGCCCATCATCGTGCCGTCGTTGGTGCCATGGCCGTGCCATCGCGTGACGACCTTGTCTTCGGCAGCGAAGATCTCGTCCACCGCCATCTTCAGGTCGGACATCCCGTTCCGGTACTCCTGGATCTGTTCCTTCAGAGCCCTTGGACCGCGTAGGTCACCCTGCGTGGAGGGGTCGTGCTGAACGACGTTGGGCGTGCAGATCTGGTCGATCAGATCCAGATTGCCCTCGTTGAAGCACTCCTCAAGCAGGCGGCGACTGGTCGCGGCGTTTTCCTGGGTGTTCATTGCATCCTCCCGAATTGGATTTTGATGCAATCTTCAAACTACCGACTATTCGCAGATCGCGTCGCCCAGTCGTGGATGAACTCCGCGGGTTCGCGCTCGGCGCGGGTCCAGCCGAAGTGGCCGCGATACGCGTGCTCATCCGGCTTCCAGTGCCTTCGTTCGAGTTGGGCGTCCGGCATCTTCGCGAGGAGTGACTCTGTCGCCCCTTTGGAGACGTAAACGTCGCCGCTGATCGTGAGTGAAAGCAGCGGTCCTTCGTATTCCCTGAGCCGTGCCTCGAGATCTGTCTGTGCGTCCTCGGGCGCGAAGCGACCAGTGCGGCCAAGGCGCGCCCAGTCGCGGATCACGGTCGCGGGCTGGCGCCCGCCGAAGCGCAGGCGCCCGCCGGGCCAGAAGCCGACGACGTGGACGATCAGCGGCGCCACCAGGCTGACGGTTCCCACGCCGAGCGCCCAGAGAAGTCCGGATCCGCGCCAGTAGTTCGTGCCCGATGCGATCAGCGCGATGCCGGCGAGCGGCCCCGATCCCGCAGCTGAGATCGATGCGATCTGTCCACCGAGCGAGTGGCCGAGGACGATCGGGTCTTCACCGAAACGCTCGCGCGTCCAGTCCACCGCCGCCGGAACATCGACTTCGGCGAGTTCGGCGTAGCCATATTCTGGATGCGCCAGTGGGAAGTCGCGGTCTTCATCACGCCAGCGCACCCTGACCACCGGGTGTCCGAGCGACACCAGGCCGCCGACGAAACGGTCGTAGTACTTGGCGGGGGTGCCCATCGCCGCCAGTAGGACGATCACGCGGGCGCACGGATCGGTCGGCCGATCAACTGTGAGCTTCAATCCGCTCGGAAGTTCGATCAGGCCTGACGTTGCTGCTGTCGTCGCGTCCATTCAGGTCGAAGAGTAGGCGTGGGGGAGCCACGCCGCAGCCTTTCCTGGTGTGCCCCGCTCACCGGCGCGCGATTGTCCCAGCGCGGGATGCGCCTGCGAGCGGGCGCGTCGCTGCCGGGCCGAAGAACGATGATTTCCCCTGGCGCGTGATCAAGCGCCCAGGCGATTGCAGGCGCGTCGAGCCCGTCCTCGGTGCCCGAAGCGGCAGGAAGCACCATCCGGTAGTAGTTCTCATCCTCGGTCAGCTTCTGCATTGCGTGCTGGCCGGTGCGGCCGCGCACGATTCTGCTGTCGACCGGGACTCCGGCGCGCAGCGCGCGCTGCTCGACGGCCTCGAGCAGATCGACTGCGGTCGCGCCCTGCCGGGTGATTGCGGCATCCAGCGAGAGCCGCATGGGAACGCGTGCAAGGTAGACCGGGACGAGTGTCGCCTGCTCGGCATTTGCGAGCCTGATCGCTGCGTCGAGCGCGCCATAGGAGATCGCGCTGCCGACGAACGGGAAGAGCACGCGGCGGTATTTGTCTACCGGACGCAGACGACGCTTGATCGCCTCGCGACGCAGGAAGTCCGCCACGACCGCGACGAGGATGCCGACGATCACGCCGATCGTGACGTCATCTGTCCAGCTCTGCGTCATTACTTCTCCCGGTCGGTCTGCAGCAGCGAGCGATCCGCGACCACTCGAATGTCAACGCCGGGAAGCTGCCGCAGCAGTCGCTCGACCATCGGGGGCCTGCTCCACCGCGAAAAGCCACTCCGCCGGCTCGGCGGGCCGAGCAGCAGGTATGTCGTGCCGCGCGCCTGGGCGGCGCGCTGGACCGTCTCCACGACGTCGTCCCCGTACTCGGTCACGAAGTGGGCACCGAGCACCGAGACAAGTTCATTGATCGCCGCCAGTTGCGCGCTCTCCTCGGCGGTGGGTTCGTAGTCGTGTCTGGAGACCCAGACGACGTCGAGCGGGCAGCCGAGCCGTTGGGCAGAGCGCCATGCCCGTCGGATGATCCTCTGCGAGCGGCGATGGGGCGTGACCAGCGCCATCGCGCGCTCACTGATCGCCTGCGGGACTGCCTTCTCGCCGAGCTTGTCAAGCCTCCGCGCCGGCGCCTCGATCGTCAGGCGCTTGGCCTCGACGTCGTCTGCCACCTGCCTGAGGGCAACGGCTCTCAGCGCGGTCAGGTTCTCGATCTTGAAGAAGTTGTTCAGCGCGGAGGGGATGCGCTCGGCCGGGTAGATCTTGCCGCTCTGCAGGCGCTCGATCAGGGCGCCGGGTGTCACATCGATCAGCACGACCTCGTCGGCCTGCGAGAGGACGCTGTCGGGCACGGTCTCACGCACAGTGGTTCCTGTCAGCTCGGAGATCTGATCGTTGAGGCTCTCGAGGTGTTGCACGTTCATCGTCGTGAACACATCGATGCCGGCGGCGAGAATGTCGTCGACGTCCTGGTAGCGCTTCTTGTGATCCACGCCGGGCGGGTTCGTGTGCGCCAACTCGTCGATCAGTGCGAGTTCCGGCTTGCGGGCGATCACCGCCTGGGGATCCATCTCCTCAACAGGGGTGCCCTTGTAATCGATGACTCGCCGGGGGAGTTGCTCGAGCGCCGCAGATTCGGCAATCGTCTCGTCGCGATCATGCGGCTCGAGATAGCCGATCACCACGTCACGCCCGTTCTCGACTTCGGCCTGCGCCTCGCGCAGCATCCGAAACGTCTTGCCCACGCCCGCGGCCATACCGAGAAAGACTTTGAGTCTTCCTCGGCCGGTTACCGCTGCGCTCTCCATCCCAGGAAACATTTCAGACCAGGCTGACTCAGGCTCCGAGGACGTTGTGGACGATCAGATCGATCAACTTGATCCCGATGAACGGAGCGATCACGCCACCAAGTCCGTAGATCAGCATGTTGCGACGAAGCAGGGCGGTGGCCCCGATCGGCCGGTAGGCCACTCCGCGCAGCGCGATCGGCACGAGCAGCGGGATCACCAGCGCGTTGAAGATGATCGCCGAGATGATCGCCGAATTCGGGGATCCGAGATTCATCAGGTTGAGCTTGTCCAGCGGTCCGGAGGTTGAGCCGCTCACGGCGTAGGTCGCGGCGAAGATCGCCGGAAGGATCGCGAAGTACTTCGCGATGTCGTTGGCGATCGAGAACGTGGTCAGCGCGCCGCGCGTGATCAGCAGCTGCTTTCCGACTTCGACGATCTCGATCAGCTTGGTCGGGTTGGAGTCGAGGTCGACCATGTTCCCCGCTTCGCGCGCAGCCTGGGTGCCGGTGTTCATCGCGACGCCGACGTCGGCCTGCGCGAGCGCCGGGGCGTCATTGGTTCCGTCGCCGGTCATCGCGACCAGTCGGCCTTCGCTCTGCTCCTGCTTGATCAGAGCGAGCTTGGCCTCTGGCGTTGCTTCGGCGAGGAAGTCGTCGACACCGGACTCCTCAGCGATCTTTGCCGCCGTGAGGCGATTGTCGCCGGTGATCATCACGGTACGGATGCCCATCTGGCGCAACTGCTCGAAGCGCTCGCTCATGCCGTCCTTGATGATGTCGCGCAGGTAGATCACGCCGAGCACCTTGTTGTTGCGCGCGACGGCCAGCGGGGTTCCGCCTTCGCTGCCGACACTGTCGAGCTCGGTGCGCAGTTCGGGCGGCGCGCTTCCGCCCTCGGACTCGATCCAGCTGATGATCGAGTCGCCGGCGCCCTTGCGCAGCTGGTCGCCGTTGATGTTCACGCCGCTCATCCGCGTCTGCGCGGTGAACGGAACGAATTCGGCGACCTGCGGGCCGAACTCGTGCTCGCGCAGCCCGTATTGCTTGGCAAGCACGACGATCGATCGGCCTTCCGGGGTTTCGTCGGCGAGTGACGCCAGCTGAGCAGCCTCAGCGAGCTCGGATTCGCCGACGCCTGGCATCGGAATGAACGCAGTTGCCTCGCGGTTGCCGAGCGTGATCGTGCCGGTCTTGTCCAGCAGCAACACGTCGACGTCTCCTGAAGCTTCAACGGCGCGGCCCGACAGCGCCAGCACGTTCCGGCGGACGAGCCTGTCCATGCCGGCGATGCCGATCGCCGAGAGCAGCGCGCCGATCGTCGTCGGGATCAGTGCGACGAGCAGCGCGACCAGAGTCGTGGTGGATACGTCGGTACCCGCAAACAGCGCGAACGGTCGCAACGAAACCACGACGACCAGGAACACCAGCGTCATTCCGAGGATCAGGATTCCCAGGGCGACCTCGTTCGGGGTCTTGCGACGTTCGGCTCCTTCGACCAGGGCGATCATGCGGTCGAGGAAGGTCTTGCCCGGCTCCTGCGTGATCTCCACGAGGATGTGGTCAGACAGCACGCGGGTGCCGCCGGTGACTGCGCTGCGGTCGCCGCCTGCCTCGCGGATCACGGGAGCGGACTCGCCGGTGATTGCGGACTCATCGACTGATGCGATGCCCTCGATCACGGTGCCGTCGCCCGGGATCAGCTCTCCGGCGTCAATCGAGACGACGTCGCCGGGGCGCAGTTCGCCTGCCGGCTTTGTCGTGCCGTCGCGCAGAGTGGCCACCGTGTCCGATCGCATCGAGCGCAGAGTGTTTGCCTGCGCCTTGCCGCGGCCCTCGGCGAGGCCTTCTGCGAGGTTCGCGAAGATCACGGTCAGCCAGAGCCAGATCGCGACCGTGAGGGTGAACCAGGCCGGATCGCTTGAGCCGGTTGAACGGCCGGCGGCCTGGACGATCCAGAGGATCGAAGTGAGCGCGGCGCTGAGCTCGACCACGAACATCACGGGGTTGCCGAGCTGCACGCGTGGGTCGAGCTTCGCGAAGCTGGCTCCGATCGCTGGGCGGAGGATCTCCGGCGAGAAGACGGAAGCGCTACGCCTGGGGTTCATCGTGACGACTCCTTGTCGAGTGCGAGGTTCAGTTCGAGGACGTTCACTCCGGGCTCACCGAGCAGACCGAGGAATCGTCCGTCGGTGTTGTCGTCAATCAGTCGGGAGACTGTCGGGATCGGCAGGTTTCGGACGGTCGCGATGCGGCGGGCCTGGATCTCGGCGTTCTTTGTCGAGATGTGCGGATCCACGCCCGAGGCCGATCCGGTCACCGCGTCGACAGGCACGTTCGATGCCGCGAGGCCCGGGTTGAACCTGCCTTCGAGGGCGAGGTAGGACCTGACGTTTCCTGCGATCAGGTCGCGCGTGTCCTTGTTGTTTGGACCGGCGTTGTTGAAGTAGGTGCCGGCGGGGTTGTACTCGGTCTGGGACGGGCGCGGCTGGAAGTAGTCGCGGCGACCCTCGAACGACTGGGCGATCAGCCTGGAGCCGACGACCTTGCCGTCCTGCTCGATCTGCGAGCCGTTTGCGGCGTTGTTGAACGCGACCTGACTGACGCCCGTCACTGCGAGCGGGTAGACCAGCCCGCAGAGCACGGTGAAGACGATCACGGCGAGGACTGAGGTGAGAATGTCTTTGCGCATGGCTTCAGAAGAGCTCCTGTGTGATGCCCTGGACGATCGGTCCGAGCAGGAGGGCGGGGAAGAAGGTCAGTGCGCCGATCAGCACGACGATGCCCATCAGGAGCACGATGAATGTCGGAGAGTCGGTGCGCAGCGTGCCGAGGCCGGTCGGCGCAACCTTCTTCCCGGCCAGCGAGCCGGCGATTGCCAGCACGAGCAGAATCGGAATGAATCGCACGAAGAGCATCGTTCCGCCGCCGAGCAGATCGGCGAAGGTGATGCCGAACGATCCGGCATTCCCGGGCTCTGGCTGGACGAAGCCGGTGTAACCGGCAAAGGCTGAGCCGTTGTTGTTGCCCTGCGAGAGGTACGCGTAGAACGTCTCCGAGAAGCCTTGCGGGCCGCCCGAGTAGTTCGACTTTGTCCCGTGCTCGGTGCCGACAGCCAAGCTCGTGGCGATCAGCACCGCGAACGGCATGTAGAGCGCTCCGAGCGTCGCAAGCTTGATCTCTCGCGCCTCGATCTTCTTGCCGAGGTACTCGGGCGTGCGCCCGACCATCAGCCCGCCGATGAAGACGGCGAGAATCACGAAGAGCAACATTCCGTAGAGGCCGGATCCGACTCCGCCGAAGATGACTTCGCTGGTGCCGATGCTGGCCATCGGGACGGCGCCTCCGACTCCGCTGAACGACTGCATCGCCGAGTTGACCGCTCCGCATGAGGTCACTGTGGTGACCGCGTTGAAGAGCGCGCTGTTGGCGATGCCGAAGCGCTGCTCCTTGTCGAGCATGTTGCCGCCGGTGGTTCCGTCAACGGCCTGGGCGCTCACGCCCGCCGCGTCCATCGCCGGGGTCGGACTCGACTCGGCGTTGTAGACGACGGCTACTGCGGCAATGAACATCACTGACATCGCTGCAAACAGCGCCCAGCCCTGGCGGCGGTTGCCGACCATGCGGCCGTATGTGAAGGTGAGCGCTGCCGGGATGCTCAGAACGAGCAGCATCTCGATGAAGTTGGTCAGGCCGCTCGGGTTCTCGAACGGCATCGCCGAGTTGACGTTGAAGAATCCGCCGCCGTTGGTGCCGAGCTCCTTGATCGCCTCCTGCGAGGCAACCGGCCCGAAGGCGAAGTTCTGCACCGATCCGGCCACGCCGGTGATGTCCGTGTAGCTGCTGAAGCTCTGGATCACGCCCTGCGACACCAGCACGAGCGCCGCCACGAAGGCGATCGGCAGCAGCACGTAGAGGATCGCCCGCGTCGTGTCCTGCCAGAAGTTTCCGAGCGAGCTGCCGCTGCGCGAGGCGATCCCGCGAACCACGGCGATCAGGACGGCGATCCCGACTGCCGCCGAAACGAAGTTCTGCACCGCAAGGCCGACCATCTGCGTGGAGTACGACATCGTCGTCTCGCCGCCGTAGTACTGCCAGTTGGTGTTGGTCACAAACGACGATGCGGTGTTGAAGCTGAGATCCCAGGGCGGGGCCTTGAAGCCTTCCGGGTTCCCGGGCAGCACGCCCTGCAGCCGCATGATCAGGTAGAGCGCCACCCAGCTGGCGATCGAGAAGAAGATCACGCTCCGGGCGTACGTCTTCCAGTCCTGTCCGCGATCGGGCTTGACGCGGATCGCGGTGTAGATGAGGCGTTCGACCGGGCCGAAGACCCGCTCGAGCACCACCGGCTGGCCGGTGAACACGCGAGCCATGTAGCCGCCCAGTAGCGGCACGATCGCGACCAGTGCCGCGAAGAAGATTGCGATCTGGATCCATCCCTGCAACATGGTTAGAAGCGCTCTTCGCCGCGAAGCAGCGCGTAGAAGAGGAAGAGGAAGACCAGCAGCGCAACTGCCAGCCCGAGGGCGTCAACGGTGCTCATATCCGGTCCAGTCCTTCGATCGCCGCGAGCAGTGCCGCGAAGATGACGAGCGCGATCACTATCGAAATTGCATCCATGAGGGCAACGTAGATCTGCCCATATGACGGCCGCGTTCCAATTCATCGCGGGCGCATAACGATTTCGTTACGGCCGCGAATAGTGGGGAAAAATCAGCCCACGAAGCGGTAGCCGACGCCCGGGTCGGTGCGAATGAAGCGCGGCTCGCCCTCGGGTTCGATCTTGCCGCGGAGTCGCGCGACATGGGTGCGCAGGACCTGGGTGTCGAACTCGTACTCCGGCCCCCAGACCTCCACCAGAAGCGCGCGCGTTGTCATCAGTCGCCCGCGGTTTCGCGCGAGCGTGCGCAGGAGGTCGTACTCGATGGGCGTCAGGTGGACTTCCTCGCCGTCGCGCTTGACCACGCGCGCGGCAAGATCGAGCGTCAGGCCGTCGGCTTCGATCACGGGCTCGTCCGCGCTCGTTCCGGCGCGCCGCAGGGCGGCACTCAGCCGGGCGACGAGCTCGCGGGGGCCGAACGGCTTGGTCACGTAGTCGTCGGCGCCGGCCTCCAGCGCGCGGACCTTCTGTTCCTCGTCGTCGACTGCCGAAAGCACGATGATCGGCATCCCGCTCCAGGAGCGCAGTTGCTTGCAGACGTCGACGCCGTCGCCATCGGGAAGCACGAGGTCGATGATCGCCGCGTCAGGTGGGCGCACCGACGCGGCGTCGAGCGCCTCTTGCGCGGTTGCCGCCGCGGTCACGTCGTAGCCCGCGTCGCGCAGGACGACCTTCAGCGCGCGAAGAATCTGTGGCTCGTCGTCGCAGACGAGCACGCGGTGTGTGGCGTTCAACTCGTGCTCCGCGCCGGCTCGCCAGAAGCCGCCGGCGTGCGCTCAACCGGGAGTTCCACCACGAAAGTCGCGCCCTGGCCGGGGAGCGACTCGGCGTGCACGGACCCGTCGTTGGCTTCCACGAATCCCTTCACGATCGCAAGGCCGAGCCCTGAACCACTGTGCCCGGACGGCTCGCCACCGCGATAGAACGGCTCGAAGATTCGCTCGAGCTCGGCGCTTGGGATCCCGGGGCCGCGGTTGCTCACCCGCACGACGATACGACTGCCGCTTTCATGAACCTGCACGGACACGGGCTGATCGACCGAGTGTCGCAGCGAATTGGCAAGCAGATTGGCGAAGGCGCGCTCGAGTTGAGCGGCGTCGGCCCGGACGAACGGCATGCCGGGGTCGAGCGAGACGACGAATTTTCCGGCTGGCGCGTCGAGTTGTTCAATCGCCTCGCGCACGATCTCTTCGACCGAGCACCAGTCCCGCTTCGGCTTCGCCGCGCCGGCCTGCAGCCGCGACAGGTCAAGCAGCTGGCTGACCAGGGTCGAGAGCCTTGCGGCCTCCTCGGTGACAGCGGCAGAGAGCTGTTCGCGATCTTCGTCGGGGAGGCTGGAGGAGCCGAGTGCGTCTCCGGCCGTCGCGATTGCGGTCAGCGGACTGCGCAGGTCGTGCGAGATTGTCCGTAGAAGTGCGGTCTTCATCTCGTCGCTGCGCCGGAGCGCCTGTGACTCGACCACTTCGGCCATGAGCGCCTCGCGATGCAGGGCAGCGGCGAGCAGCGTCTCGAACGCCGGGACGATGCGTGTGGCGACACGATCGCGTGTTATGTCGCTGGTTCCGACGGGCAGCAGCAGCGTGCCGATCTGCGCAACTTCATCACGAAGCGGAAAGGCGATGCGCCGATCGTCGCCGCTCACGACGCTGAGTTCGATCGCTGCGGACGGGAGCTTGAGCACCTGCGCGAGTCGATGCGTGACTGTGGGCAGAGCCTCTTCAACGCTGCGCCCGCCGAGCAGGAGCCGGGCGGTCTCGGCGCTGAGGTCTGCCTCGAGTCGGCGCTGCTGCGCTTCGCGCGTACGCCGACGCGCGCGGTCGGCAATTGCGCTGACGGCAATTGCGACGACCAGGAAAGTGACGAAGGCGACGCCGTCCTGCTCTTTGGCGATCGTGAATTCGCCAGTCGGCGGAATGTGGAACCAGTTGAAAGCAAGGCCGCTGAGCACGGCCGTGAAGACGCCCAGGCGTGCGCCCCAGAAAGATGAAATGAGCAGTACGGCCAGCAGATAGAGAATCCCGGCCGAGATCGGCGATCCGATGCTCTTGACCGGGTAGATCACTCCGGTGATCAGCGCGACCGATGCGACGGCCGCCAAGACGCCTGTGAGCCGGCTGGCGCCGTCGTCGCTCGCACTGTTCCTGCGCGCCATGGCGGTTCTGAATTCGCTGGCCATTCTGCCAGCGTAGTCCTGCCCGGCCGGTTCAGGGGCGACGCAGGATATCCAGCCAGCGAGCGATATCGGTGATCGACAGCAGTCCGTGCAGGCGCCCGTTGTCCATGACCAGCGCCCGTCCCGGTTCGGTCTGCATCAACTCGATCGCTGCTTCGCTCAGCGGCTTCGTGCTGTCCACGACCAGCGCCTGACCGATCGGCACCATCCGGTCGGAGACTGTGGTTGTTGACCACTCGCGACGCGGGGTCTGGGTCGCGGTCTGGGATCGCAGAAGTCCGATCGTCGTGCCGTCGCGGTCTTCCACCGGATACGCGCGGAAGCGCGTCCGGGGGAGCACCTGCTCCTCGAAGCGCTCGATCGTCAGGTCCTCCGGGAGGGTTCTCGGCTCCTTCACCATCAGGTCCGTGACGGTCATGCCGGCGAAGGTGGTCCGCACCCGCGCCATCTGCACCTCCGCCTGGCCGGCGTTGATCACGAACCAGCCGATCAGCGCGAGCCAGAGTCCGCCCGGGGCGCCGAGCAGCAGCGCCATCGCGATTCCGCCGGCGATGAAGAACTGGCCGAAGAAGCGCCCGGTCGCGCCGGCCAGCTCAGTGGCCCGAGCGAAGTCCTGTTTGCGCTGCCAAATTGCCGCGCGCAGCACGCGCCCGCCATCCATCGGGAATGCCGGCAAAAGGTTGAAGACCAGCAGTGTGGCGTTCACGAACGCGAGCCAGTAGACCACTGCGTAGATCGAGCCCGGAGTTCCGGGGATCGCTGCCAGTGCGCCTGCGACGATCGCGATCGCGAGCGTGACCAGCGGCCCGGCGATCGCCACCCGGAACTCGGCGCCCGCCGAAGGGAACATGCCGGAGAATTTCGCGACGCCGCCGAAGAGCCACAGCGTTATGCCTTCGATGCGCATGCCCTCGCGCAGCGCCTGAAACGCATGTCCGAGTTCGTGGAGGATCAGCGAAGTGAAGAAGAGCACCGCCGCGAGCGTCCCCATCACCCAGTAGGTAGCAGTCGGAAGGTCCTTGGCGAGTTCGGGAAACAGGTTCGCCGAGAGCGACCAGACGAGCAACGCGAATATGAAGATCCACGTCCAGTTGATGCCGATCTCGATGCCGCGCACCCTGGCGATGACGATCGTCGATTTCCACATGGACTGAAATCTACCCGTACCCCTGCGCTTGGTAGATTGGCCGAATGATCACAAAACTCGATTTCGTCGGCGTCGCATCGCAGGATGCCGATCGTTCTCGCGCCTTCTACCTGGACACTCTCGGACTGCGCCCGGATGACAAGTCCGAGTACGAGTTCTGGGTCGGCGACACCTGCTTCGGAATCTGGGAGCCGGAGAAGGTCGGCCAGAAGTTCGCCCCGAACATCGCGAGCTTTCCGGCGCTTCACGTGGATGATGTAGAGGCGTCAAAGGCCGAGCTGGAGGCAAAGGGCGTTCAGTTCTATGGCGAGATCCTCGACACCGGCGTCTGCCACATGGCGATCTTCGCCGACCCTGACGGCAATTCACTGATGCTGCACAACCGCTACGCGCCGCACTGATCCGTCCGTGATCGAACACGTCAGCTTCAACGTCTCGCGCGCTGACGCGCAGGATTGCGCGGGCTTCTACAAACTGCTCGGCTTTGCGATCGTCGAGCCGCCGGCGGGGCTCGGCGAACGGTCGATCTGGCTCACCCGCAACGGCACGTCCCTGCATCTGATGTTTCGCGATCGCGAAGGGGTGGACATCGACCGCTCACCCGAGCCTGGCGCCGGGCACATCGCGCTCGTCGTGGACAAGTTCGACGCGATCATCGGAGCCTTGACCGCTGCCGGCACGAGCGTCGATCCGCGCAGCGAGTACTGGGGATCACCACGCGCCTACGTGCGCGACCCTGCTGGGAACACGGTCGAGCTGATGGCATTTCCGCCGCCGGTCTCAGTCTCCTGAGGTAAGTCCCAGCTCGTCGATGTCGGCTTCGCTGAGCTTGAGCGTGGTCGCGGCGAGGTTTGCCGCCATGTGCTGCGGGTTGCGGGTGCCGGGAATCGGGACCACCACGGGCGAGCGCGCGAGCATCGCTGCCAGAACCACCTGATTGCGATCGACCCCGTGGCGGTCTGCCACCTTCTTGGCGCGCTCTGACCCGCGCAGCGGGAAGTACGGAACGAACATGATCGAGTGGCGCTCGCAGTAGTCGATCACGTCTTCGTGCTCGGTGTTTTCAAGGTTGTAGACGTTCTGCACCGCCGCGATCGGCGTGAGGCTGCGCACCCGGTCGAGCTGGTCGAGCGTCACGTTCGAGAGTCCGATGTGACGTACGCGACCGTCCTGCCTGGCGCTGAGGATCGGGTCAATCGACTGCTCGATCGGAATGCTCTTGTCGGGGCGGTGCAGGTAGTAGAGGTCGAGCGTGTCGAGCTGCAGCCGCTCACGGCTGGCATCGAGCGCTGCCGCCATGCGCTCTGGGGCGGCTCCGTGATAACCGCCTTTGGTCGCGACGTGGGCGCGCGGGTCACGGGCGATTGTCGCGCCGATCACCTGCTCGCTAGCGCCGCCTGAATAGATGTCTGCGGTGTCGATCAGATTGACGCCGAGCTCCAGCGCGGCCGGAAGAATCGCGCGCGAGGCGTCGTCGTTCTGGATGCGGTTGGTCCCGATCCCGATCCGGTGGATGTCAATCTCGCCGCCGAGTTTGAAGGTGGTCGGCAGGGCAGAATCTGCTGTTGTCATCGCACCATTGAATCGCGCCCGCGCGAGACCCGGTCCACTCACCGCAACCACGCCCGCTTGCTAGCCTGCCTGCATCCTGCCGCCATCGTCTAGGGGACTAGGACGCCGCCCTCTCACGGCGGAAACCGGGGTTCGAATCCCCGTGGCGGTACTGGTGAAAGCCCTGCTTCGGCGGGGCTTTTCTCGTTTTGCGCGGCGATTGCGGGTGGCAGCATGATGCCCCGAGTCTTTTGTCGGATCCGGCGCATTGCTCACACGGCAACCTGACCATTTCAGCGCGTCGGTCGAACGCGTCGGACTGCGAGGATCAAGATCAGCGTCAGCCGGGGTTTCAGTCGCGCGCAACACGGGCCGATATGAAGCCACGATGATCACTCTAGGTTCCAGACCCCAATTTCTGACACTGTCGCTGGTGCTCCTCGGCTGTGCCGTCTTCCCCGCATCCGCATTTGCCGCGCCGACCTGCGTCTTCGGAGGCAGCACCGCCACCGTCACGCTGGCGAGCAACGACACATCGACGCTCTCAGTGAATGCCGGTGCGATCAATGTGAGCGGCTTCGGCGACTGCGGAGCCGCCACGACCGCCAACACCGACACGATCACCGTCACCGGCGCTGCTGGAAATGAGACGCTCACCATCGATCTGAGCGGCGGAGCCTTCGAGACCGGGCTGACCGTTGAAGGCACCGGCACTTCCGAAATCGAAATCGCCATTGACCTTGCGGCGGGAGCGACCGACCGCGTGAACGTGACCGGGACCGGCGGCGCGGATTCGATCACTCTGGGCACGAGCGGCATCAACTTGAACGGCGACGACGACGCCGATGTCACTGTGACAAACACCGAGGCGTTCACAGTCAACGCCGGCGGCGGATCAGACATCGTCAGCGCCTCGGGCGGGAACGGGACCGGGGCGGCCTTCACGCTTGCCTCGACGTTGAACGGCGAACTCGGCGACGACACGATCTCCAGCGGCGCAGCGGCCGACACGATGAACGGCGGGGGCGGCACTGACTCCCTCGACTATTCGGCCATCACGGCGGGCGTGACGATCAGCCTGGCATCGACCGCCGCGCAGAACACCGGCGGCGCCGGATCGGACACCGTCAGCAACTTTGAAGACCTGGTCGGAACCGCGCTTCCAGACACGCTGACCGGCGATGCAGGTCCGAACACGATCACTGACGGTGCCGGTGCAGACACCGTCGTCGGTGGTCTGGGAAATGACACTTTCGTGCAGTCGGCGCTCGCCGACGCGTCTGACAGCTTCGCCGGCAGCGGAGGAATCGACACCGTCGCCTATTCAGCGCGCACTGCGGCGCTGAACATCGTGATCGATGGAGCGTTTGACGACGGCGAACTCGGCGAGGCCGACACGGTCGGCACCGACGTCGAGAACGTCACGGCCGGTTCTGGCTCTGATGTGATCGTCGGGACTGGAAGCCCCAACAACTTGGACGGTGGCGCCGGAGCGGACTACATTGACGCCGGTGCAGACAACGACATCGTCGCCGGCGGCAGCGAGAACGATGTCGTGATCGGCGGCTCAGGGGACGACACTCTGGACGGCGGCGCCGACACCGACACGCTCGACTTCACCGGAACCGCCGGCTCGGTGACGATGAGTCTGGCGCTTGCGACCCCACAGGTGACTGGCGGCGCTGGAACCGACACCGCCACGGCTTTTGAAAATCTGACCGGTGGTAGCGGAGCTGACGTACTGATTGGCGACGGCGCCGTGAACACGCTCAACGGTGGCCTGGGCAACGACTCACTCAGCGGCGGGCTGGGCGATGACACGTTGATCGGCGGCGCCGGATCCGACACCGCCAACTACACCGACTCTGCCGCGCCGATCACGGCCGACCTTGCGACTGGTAGTGCGACCGGCGAAGGCGCCGACTCGCTGTCGGCAATCACCAACTTGACGGGTTCAGCGTTTGCGGACACACTCACAGGCGACGCAGTTGCCAACGTGCTGACCGGCGCGGCGGGGGACGACGTCCTTGACGGGTCAACAGGCAACGACACGCTTGATGGCGGAACCGGTACCGACACGCTCGACTACGCAAACGCCTCGGGTGGCGTCACGCTGAGCCTGGCTTCGCTGGCCGCGCAGAACACGGGGGTGTACGGAACGGACACCGTTGCCAATGCCGAGAACATCACCGGATCCTCCTTCAACGACACGCTGACCGGCGACTTCGGGGCGAACGCGCTGAGCGGCGCGGCCGGAAACGACGTGCTGGTCGGCGGTCAGGGTGATGACGCCCTTGACGGCGGAGCAGACATCGACACCGGCGACTACTCGGCTGCCGCGAACGCAGTCACCGTCTCGCTCACGACCGGCACTTCGGCCGGAGCGCTCGGAAATGACACAGTCAGTGCGCTCGAAAACCTGACCGGCTCGGGCTTCAATGACACGTTGACCGGAGACGGAGCAAGCAACATAATCAACGGCGGGGGCGGGAGAGACCGCATTGAAGGCGCCACCGGCGATGACCTCCTCGACGGCGGCGCCGGGATCGACACGGCGGACTTCTCCACGTCGACGACAGCCGTCGTAGCGAGCCTGACCGCAGGTGCCGCGTCCGGGGCGCAAGGCGATGACACGCTCGAGAACTTCGAAAACGTCACCGGCGGTTCCGGCGACGATCTGTTGACAGACGGCGCGGGCGTGAACGTCGTGCAGGGCGGTGCAGGGAACGACACGATCGTCGCACGCGCGGGCGACGACGCCTACGACGGAGGAGCTGGCGCCGACACGATCGACGCGTCCGGCTTTGCGCCGACCGCGTCCGGAACGGGCCTGGACATTGACCTCTCGCGTGGGACGATGACGGGCATCGGCGCAGATTCGGTGACCGGTCTGGAAAACGTCATCGGCTCCGGCTTCAGTGATGAGATCACTGGCGACACCGCGGCCAACGTGATCAGCGGCCGGGGTGGCAACGACGTCATCGACGGTGCTGCCGGCAACGACCAGTTGCTCGGCGAGACTGGACGCGACCGGATCACTGGCGGTCGCGGACGTGACGAGTTGGACGGCGGGGGCGGCAATGACAATCTCAATGCTGCCTGCGACGCCACGACCGACCGCGTGATCGGCGGCCGGGGTCGCGACAAAGCATTGCTCGACAGTCGCGGCGAGCGCTTCAGCGGCGTCGAAAAGCGCACGCGGGTAACCACCAGCAGCAGCAGCTGTGACTGATTTCAGTACCTGAAGAGCCGTCAAATACCGGCGCGAACCTGCGCGCCGGCGATGTCTCCGACCAGCAGCTCGTCGTAGAGCTCGACGTCCTGAAGCAGGTGGCGGGAGATGAGGAATTTCTCGAGCACGCTGTTGCGGCCGCTTGCGCCGATCCCATCGGCGATCACCGGCTCGCGCAGAAGCAGGCTGACGTGCTCGCCAAAGGTTTCAATGTCGCTCGGCTCCTCGAGCAGCAGTCCCGTCACCAGATGCTCGATCTGGTCTCGGATGCCGCCGACGCCCGAGGCGACCACAGGGGTTCCCTTCCACATCGCTTCGGTCACAGTCAGGCCGAACCCTTCGGCCAGCGACTTCTGAACCACAACGTCCGAATGCCTCTGAAGAGCGTTGACGATTGCGGCGTTCTCTTCGATGTCGTCCATCGGCAGGCACGCCACCACGACCGTCGCGCGCGCCTGCTTGTCCAGCGCGTGCCACTCCTCCAGGACCTCGTCGAGCACCTGTGACTGCTCGGGATCGTCGGCGACGGCGGTGGCGGACGGTCCGGCGAGCACGAGCTGGCTGGGTTGGTGTGGCTGAACGTGCTCGATGAACCCGCGCATGACGCCGACCGGATCCTTCAGGTGATCCCAGCGAGAGACCTGTGTGACGATCGGCAGCCCGGCGATCAGCTCCGGCGCGCCGAGCATCTCTGCCCGGCGTTCGACTTCGGCGATGTTGCCGTCCCTGCCGACGAATGCCGCGCGGCCACTACCCGGCGATGCGTGCAGGCCGGCGGCGCGCAGAATCGCATTGACCGGCTCCGGTCCGAGCGGCTGATTCTTGGCCGACCTGTGGTCGATCGCCGGAGGCACGATCCGGACCCGGTCGTGGTCGATCCCGTCCCAGACGTGCTGCCGGCGACTGAAGACCAGAAGGTGCGCGCAATCGATGTAGGGGCGCAAGAACGACCAGGCTTCCTCGACGAAGTCGTTTGAATCGTCGATGCCGATGTGGCAGCGCCAGACCACGTGAGCACCGGAACTGACGAGGTCCGGTGCAAGGCCGGCTGTCTGCGGGTCGTGCAGCACGACGATGTCGCCGGGCGCGACCAGCTTGCGTAGGGCATTCCCGCTGAAGGTGAGCGTCGCCTCGTAGGCCGAGCGTTCTGCCTCGCCCAGCGGGCCATGGTCGCCGGCGGACCCGTGCAGGCGGTTGTGGATGCGCTTGGTGATCTCGTAGAACTCGGAGTCTCCGCTGATGACGGCCCAGCGGGAATCGATGCCGGCGCCGCGCGCGTAGGCCACAAGCGGGTCGAGCATCTCGGCCACGCCTCCGCCGCGCGCTGTCGAGTTGACGTTCCAGACACAGCGGCCATCGAGCGCGCTGCGAGTTTCGTCGATGCGTGCCAGCAGTTGATCCGCCTGTTCCGGGCGGAGCGCTTCGAATGCGTCTGCGACTGGACGCGCGTGGATTTGCAGTTCTGTCAGCGGCATTGATCTTCCCAACAGAAGCTTCGCTGCCCGATGACGAAAACTTGTTTCGTTTTGGTCAACGGGCCGTCAAAATCGACGAAACGTTGATCTGGGCATTCCGGAGGGGCATGGAGTGGCGAGCGTGTGACGATCAGTAGGCTCGAAAGATGAGGCGAATCCTGTTGTTTTCGATTGCGCTCTGCCCGGTCTGAGCATGTCAGCCTCGCTTGCAGTCGCGCTCAGCAACGCCCAGCAGCCCGGTCGCGAAGCCGCGTTCATCGTGTTGTTGGGTTTTGTCGGATCCTTCCTGTTCATCCGCACCAGCGCGCGCCTGATGCGCGCGCAGGTCAGTTGGTGGCCCGGCAGCGTGCGGACTGATTCAGGCGTACACCTGCATCACCTGGTGTGGGGCGTCTCGCTGCTCATCGTCACAGGATTTCTGGGCTATGCGATGGAGCCGGTCACGCCCTGGTACCAGCTGACTGCGCTCCTGTTCGGTGTCGGTTGTGGCCTGACGCTCGACGAGTTTGCGCTCTGGGTTCATCTGGACGATGTGTACTGGACGCATGAGGGACGGATCTCCCTGGACGCGGTGGCACTGGTCGTTGCATTCATGGGCCTGGTGGTGATCGGACTCAGGCCGTTCGGGCTGACAAGCGGCACTCCGGCGACTGTAGAAATATCCGCGGCCTTTCTGGTGCTTTCCCTCGCCGTGATCTCGATCCTCAAGGGCCGAATCGCCCATGGCGTCGTGACAATCTTCATCCCGTTCTTCGGTCTCTGGGCGACGTGCCGGTTGGCAAAACCCAACTCGCCCTGGGCGCGGCGCTTCTACCACGAAGAAATGATCGCCCGCTCAGCGGAGCGATATCCGCCAGACAGCCGAACGGTGCGCTGGCGCAGAGCCGCCTTCAACGCAATCGGCGGCAGGATCAACGCGCACGACGCGAAGCAGTAGTTGCCGGCGACGGGTGTCAGCCGCGCATTGCGTACGCGCGATCGACCATTTCCTGAAGGATCGTCACGTCCAGCTGCGAGAGATCCTTGATGTAGAGGCAGCCCTTGCCCTGTCTGTGCGGACCGAGCTTGGGGAGCAGCTCGATGTTCTCGTCGTAGTTGATCACCCCGTACACCACGAGGGCGTTCTTACGGGCCGAAAAGCCGACCGCAGCCGTGTCGCCTTCGCGGCCCGACGCATAGACATAGTGGTGCCTCCCGTAGCCGACAATCGATTCGCCCCACATCACCGGCTTTGCGCCGGTCACCGCTCGGGCAAGTCGGGCGAACTCCTTTGCGTCTTTGCGCCGCGCCGAGTCTTCGATCGAGTCGAGATACTGCCTGACCGAAGCCTTTGTGGGAACGGTCTTGAGCTGCGCCATGCCTGGTCAGTCCTGATGAATCTGGATCAGATTGCCGCAGCTGTCGTCGAAGATCGCTGACGTGCCTGAGGGGCCGGTCTCGGGTCGGCTGGTGAACTGCACGCCGAGCGCGGTCAACCTTTCGTATTCGGCATCCACGTCTTCCACGCCGAACACGATCACGGGGATGTTCTCTTCGCGGAGCCCCTCCATGTACGTTGCGGCGATCGGATTGTCGCCAGGCTCGAGCAGCAGGCCGACATCAGAGCGCGGATCGGCTGATTTGACGATGTAAAGACCGTGCTCCGGCGAGGAGAGCAGTTCCATGAAACCGAGCGTGCCGACGTAGAACTCGAAAGCGGCGGCCGGGTCCTCGACATGGATGCTGCACATCTTTACGCGCATCGCCTGAGCGTACGAGCTCAGTCGCGCCCGGGATCCGTCATTGAATCGATCGCCACGGTGATGGCGAGCATCAGCGCCACGTCGGCGCCGGGGACGATCGAGACGCCGTAGGTTTCGCGCACGCGGACCCACTTCTTTGAAACCTCGGCGATCACGTCGCCGTCGCGCTTGATCTCGTACTGGTGCTCAAGGAAGTTGCCCTTGGCCTTCAGCTCGCCGCCGCCCTCGAGGTCGATCTCGAAGCGGTCGCGGATACCGACCAGGGCCTTGTGGACGGTCGCGAGATCCTTGCCGCCGCGCTCGATGTTCATTTTGTCGCGAACGCTGAGTTTGCGCTCCTGGATCTCGGCGACCTCGTTGCCGTTCGCGTCTTCGAGCTTGAAGGTGTCACGTACGTGCATCGCCTTGCCGTCGACCTTGAAGGCTTTGTTTCCGTCGGCGTCCTCGATCCAGTAGTCGTCCCCGATCGAGAGCAGTTTTTCGCGCATCACGAAGCGCAGATTGTTGTCGTCACCACCGAATAGTCCCATGCGACGACTCTAACCTGTTCGGATGCAGTCCGCCGATCCGCGCAAGATCCCCGCGCGGGAGATCGCACTCGTCTGCGCCGGGGCGGTGCTGCTGGCGATCGTTGTGCACTGGCCGCTGCCGCTGAAGCTCGCCGATGTCTTTCCGCGCGACCTCGGCGATCCGATCGTGCAGGCCTGGCAGGTGGCCTGGGGCGGGCATGCGCTGATGAGCCAACCGCTCGAGTTCTTCCAGGCCAACCAGTACTGGCCGCTCAAGGACACGCTTGCATTCAGCGACGCGCTGATCGGCTACGCGCCGACGGGCATGATCGGCAGCGGGGTGGAGGCAGCGACGATCCGTTACAACCTGCTTTTTCTTTTTGCCTACGCGCTGGCGTTCATCGGCGCCTATTTCCTGGCGCGCGAGCTGAAGCTCCGACCAGCCGCCGCAGCGGTCGCCGGAGCGGCTTTCGCCTATGCCCCGTGGAGGCTCGAGCAGGACGGACACCTGCATGTGATTTCCAGCGGGGGCATCGCGCTGACGCTCTTCCTGCTTGCTCGCGGCTACAGGACGCGCCGCGCGCTGACGATCGTCTCCGGCTGGCTCGTCGCGGCCTGGCAGGTGAGTCTTGGGTTCACTCTTGGTCTGCAGCTCGGCTATCTGCTGGCCTTCCTGGGCCTGCTCGCGGGGATTTCGCTGTGGCGCGGTGGGGGCGAGAAGCTGCCGCCCGGTCGGGTGTTGGCCGCGACCATCGCCGGTGGGCTGGTGCTGCTGGTCACGGCGGTGACGCTGGCGCTTCCATACCAACGGGTGCTGGAGAATCACCCCGAGGCAGAGCGCAGCCTTGAGCGCGTCGCCAGCGGCAGCGGTCCGCTCTGGTCCTACCTCTCAGCACCGGAGAACAACCGGGTCTGGGGAGCGGCAACCGAATCGATCCGCCAGGACCATCTGACGTCGATCGCCGAGCAGACCTTGTTTCCCGGCCTGGTGATCTTCGGGCTGGTGCTTGCGGGCCTCGCGGCTCCGGTGTTCTCGAAGCGCCTGCGCGTCGGCCTGGGCGCCGGTGCTCTGCTGCTGATCCTGCTTTCGCTCGGAGTCCGCGAGAGCGGCATCGGTCAGTACCTGCCCTACCGTGCCCTGTTTGAGTTTGCGCCCGGCTGGCAGGGGGTGCGAACGCCCGGCCGGCTGAACACGCTCACTTCACTGATCTTCGCGCTGCTGGCGGCAGCCGGCACCGCCTGGCTGATCGATCGGTTCTCGCGCCGCGCCGCGGTCGCAACCGGCGCGGTGATCGTGGCGCTGGTGTGCCTGGAATTTGCCGGCGACGTGTTGCCCGGTGCGCCGCCGGAGCCAGCTGGCGCGCAGGCCGCGATCGCCGCGCCGCAGCTCCATCTTCCGATCACGATCGCGGCGAACCGCCGGTACGTCTACTGGTCGACGGACGGCTTCCCGAAGATCGTCAACGGCCGGGCGAGTATCGATCCGACATCGTTCAGCGAGCTGACCGCCGAAGTCAGCGGCTTCCCCGATCAGCGTTCAGTCGCTGCGCTGAAAACGCTCGGCGTGCGCAGCGTCGTGCTCCATCCCTACCTGCTCGTCGGCACCCGCTGGCACGATGCCGCGGTCAAGCCGACCAGAGGGCTGGGCATTTCACGCAGAGTCCAGGGCGACCTGGTCATCTACGACCTGCCGCCTGCGGCGGGCAAAGGTCGCTCGCTCGGCCAATGACGTGCCGGCCACCAGCGCCAGCGCCAGCGCAGCCAGCACAAGCACGAACGGCGCGTAGGTGTGGTCGTTGCCGGGAGTGGCCGGAACGGGATGCCGCGGCACCGACATAGCGACGATCGCCCATGCCACGACTGCTCCGGTGGCGATCGAGACGTCTCGTGCCTTGATGCGCATCGGCACGGTCGCCACGATCACGCAGACCAGCGACGCGATCAGCGGGATCACGAAAGGCAGGATTCCCCACCATTTGTTGTCCACGCCGAATGCGTTGATCCAGGTCTGTTCGAAGTTCACCATCTGCACAAGCCGGGGCCAGATGCCGACGTCGCCGTTGCCGATCATCGGCAGCGTCGCAGTGGCGGTCGCCATCACGAGCATCGACGGCAGGGTCAGTGCAAGGGCCGTGGCGGGAAGCTTCTTGAAGGCCGGCGCCAAAGCGAGGCCGAGGAACGGAATCACCGGCACCAGGAAGCGCGGTCCGGGCGAGCCGCCGCCGAAGGGCAGCCAGTAACCGGAGTTGTAGGCCACGTACGAAATGAAGATCGCGGCGATCACGCCGACTTCGGCGCGACGGCCACCGCGCCACATCAGCACCAGCCCGAAGAGAGCCATGAGCAGAACGGGGGAGAGCATGAACAGGCCCTTGGCGGAGAAGAGCAGGTCGAAGGTGTTGCTGAGCTTCGGATCGGTGATGCCGAAGAAGCCGCCGTCGTTCAGGCCCAGAACGGCGTGTCCGCTGGTGCCCTGCTCGGCGATCGCGTTCTTGTAGGAGAAGTACGTGACTGAACCGAAGGCGAGCTTGTTGTAGACGGCCAGCGGCAGAACGCCAAGGATCCCGCCGGCGGCGTAGGCGCCGCTGCGCCGCAGCAACTCGCCCTTCTCGCTCAACCCGAATCGCGCGAGCGCGTAGACACCGATGATCACCGCGGCAAGGCCGAGCGGATACTCCGTCGTGATCGAGAATCCGCCAAGCAGGCCAGCGGCGAAGATCAGCCCTAGGTGCGTGGGCGCTTTGCGCTCGCGCCAGAGCAGCGCGAAGGCACCGAGCACCATCACGGCCGAAATCACATGAGAGAAGAACAGCGTCGAGAACGGCAGGATCAGGGTCCCGGCGCCGGTCGCCCATGCCGCGAGCGTTCCGTATCCGGGCGCCAGCTCATCGCCGATCGCGCGGATGATGAACATCATCGCGAGCGCGGGCAGCACGCAGGCGAGCAGGCTCAGCATCCAGACGAACGGCGTGTAGTTGGTTATTCGCGCGCGCGTCTCCTGGGCGAGCTTCAGGCTGTTGGCATACATCCCGCTGGGCACTCCGGCGCGAGCCCAGCGCAGCGCATTGCCGCGCCTCGCGCCTTCGATCATGACCACGCTGAGCCTGTCCGCGCCCACGGCCTTCAGCGCCATGCTGAACGGAAGTACCAGGAAGGCCATCCCCGGCGCCTTGACCGAGTAGTAGTGGCCCTTGTAGTAAGAGCTGTCGCGCGTCTCCCAGCTGTACTCGTCGATCTGGGCGGTGCCGTTCTCAAGCGCGCGCACGAGCGCGTAATTGGAGGTCTGCGCCCAGCCCATGGCCTGGATCACGCTGCCCATCGCAACCGCCAGAAGCACGAGGGAAATCGTTGAGAGCTTGCGGCTCATGCGCGGATCTTACGGAAGGAATCTGGAAATCGGGTGGTCCAGTTGTGAAGATCGCGCAACGTCAGAGTGTCCACAATGTCGATGCGTTCACTTGGGCGCCGGGGTCGTGGCGCAAAGTTTCACCGTCGGCGCGAAGCGCGAGGTGGCGGTGCTGGGGCTCGTAGAACTCGTCGACGAAGCTGACGTTTGCGATCAGCGTGCCGTCGTGCTGGGCCAGCCCATACGCCTCATGGATGTGGCCGCAGACAAAAACCTGCGGGCCTCTGCTTGCCAACGCCTTCAGCGTGTGACTGTTTCCGACGTGGCGCGAGTCGCGCCAGAGGCGGTCGAGGTAGCCGTATGGTGGTCCGTGCTGGAGCCAGATGTCCGCTCCGTCCGGGATCGCCGCGGCAACGGCTTCAAGCTTGTCGTCGTCGCCGTAGAACGCCCAATGCTTGAGTGTGGGAACCCAGGGGGATGCGTGCAGAGTCAGCTCGCCGATCGATGTTGACTGGTCGATGAGCAGCTCGGCCGGCAGGTCCGGCCATTCGCGTTGCCGCTCGATCGCGAAGTCATGGTTGCCAGGGGTCATCACGATCCGATCCGCCGGCACCGCCCGCAGCCAGTCGGAGAACTCGCCTTCGATCCAGTCCTTCATGCGCGCGAAATCACGCTCGCCGTCGAGCGGGCAGACATCGCCGGCGACCAGCAGCACATCACACGGCTCCACCCGCGGGAGCAGGCCGTGCAGGTCTGAGTAACAACGGATCAGCATCTGCCGCAGGCTAACCGGCGGGGGCGGTCCTTAGGATGTCGCCAACCGTGCTGACCAACACACAGTCATTTCTGCTCGTTCTGACCGCCGCAGCGTTGGCGCCGATCATTTCTGGACTGGTCGGCGCGAAGCTACCGTCGGTGATCCTGCCGGTTGTGGTGGTCGAGCTGCTGCTCGGCGTGGCGATCGGTCCTCAGGTTCTGGGCCTCGCGCACACCGACGATGTGCTCGACGCTTTTGCGCAGCTGGGCCTCGGATTTCTGTTCTTCTTCGCGGGTTACGAGATCCGCTTCGACAAGATCAAAGGTCAACCGTTGAAGCTTGCGACCAAGGGCTGGGTGCTCTCGCTTCTGCTTGCCTACTCGCTGGCCGGGGTGCTGCATGTAGTGGGCGCGATCAAGTCGGATCTACTCGTCGGATCTGCCCTGGTGACGACCGCGATCGGCACGCTCATACCGATTCTGCGCGACGAGAACCGCCTGGGAGGCGAGTTCGGTCGGAACATCCTCGCGATCGGCGCAGTTGGTGAGTTTGGTCCCGTGCTGATCGTCACTCTGCTGCTGGGGGCCACCAGCAATGCCGCTCTCCAGGCCGTGCTGCTGATTGCATTCGTACTGATCGCCGTCCTGACCGGAATTGCGGCGACCGGAACCGCGACTCGATGGTTTGACTTCGTGACCTCGCGGATGAACAACAGTGGTCAGCTGCCGGTGCGGCTTGCGGTTCTCCTGGTGTTTGCCCTCGTCGTGATCGCGGCAGACCTCGGGATGGACGTGATTCTCGGTGCCTTCGCCGCCGGAATGATCATGGCGTTGCTGATCGGCGATCGCGACGCCGAAGTCTTCGATTCGAAGATGGAGGCCGTCGGTTTCGGTTTCCTGATCCCGTTCTTCTTCATCACGAGCGGCATGAACCTCGACGTCGAGGCGCTCTTCGGGAGCGTGGCCGGTGCGATCAAACTGCCGGTGTTCTTCTTGCTGATGCTGATCGTGCGCGGCGCACCGGCGCTGCTCTTCTACCGGCGCGTGCTTCCGGCGAGCCAGCTCAAGCCGCTCGGGTTGCTCTCGGCGACTCAGCTGCCGATCGTCGTCGCAATCACAACGATTGGCCTCGAGAGCGGAGATATGCGGGCGTCAACTGCTGCTGCGCTGGTCGGTGCTGCGGTGCTCACGGTGATGATCTTCCCGACGATCGCGCTACGCCTGCTCAAACAGTCCGACGCCGAAGAACCGGCCCCGAGCGCCAGCTAGATCACGCGCCGCCGATTCCGAAGCGGTCGGGCTCGCGCGCGAGAGCTTCGTCATGCTCGTTTTCAAATGCATCGAGCGACTCGCCCTCGAGCAGCTCAAGCTCGAGCTCTATTCGCTTGCGTGTCTCGGGGTCGACGATCGCAGCCAGGTGCTGATGCATCGCCCGCAGACGCCGGTGAACCTGGATCGAACGCGCTCCGTAGATCCTGATTTCTGTGGTGCCGAGCTCGTAGTACTCGATCCAGGTCGGGGCGTGGATCAGCGCGCGCGGTGTCCCGCCGGCGTCGACGACGTAGGTTGGCCCGGGGTGGCGCTCATAGAGGTGGATGAGCAGCGACTCGATCCGGTCGAGCGTCTGGACTGAAGTGGTCGGGTCGTTGATCGCCGGCGAGAGTGCGCGAATAGCTATGTCCACAAGAATGCGCATCACGAACGCCGGATCCTGCTTGGCAGTGCGTTGCCGCGCGAGCACGAAGACTTTCTCGACCTGCTTGCGGCTCGGTTCGTGCTTACCGTCGTAGATCCGCACGGCACCGAGCCTCGACGAGACGTACTCGCCGACCTGGGGAAGCACCTCCACGAAGCCGCCCGTCACTGCGGCGAGCCTGACCAGTGCGCCGCGGTCAATCGCGGCGATCACGCCCGGCGAGCCGGTGAGCTCGATCTCCGAGATCGAGGCTTCGGTCGGAAGCGTGGGAGTGGGCAGTACCTGACCGTTGTGGACCGACGGGTGCACGTCATCGATCGCGCGCCACGCCTGCCTCGAAAGCGTGCGCAGAATTCCGCCGATCTGGATCTTCTCGAAGGCGCGTTGGACAAGGGCCGCGAACCACGCGAGCGTCGCAACCGCGAGCATCAGGCCGAAGAACACCGTGAGCAAGGGTGCGGCAGCGCTTTCGCTGCGCTGACCGAGCGACGCGAGCGCGCCGAGTGAATACGCCGCAGTAGCGGTCGAGAGCACGAGCGTGCCCATGATGATCGGGTCGCTGCGAAGCTGGTTTGCGAGACGCGGCGAGTAGGACGAAGTCTGGATCTGCGCGGCTATGAACATCGCCGAGAAGACGATGCCGGTGAAGGTGATCATGCTTCCCGCCAGCGCAGTGAAGATCGACTGCACCGTCGAGGTGAGCAGGGGCGACTGACCGCCGATCATCTCGTCAATCTGCGGCAGCAGGAACGAGAACATCAGCGCGACCATGTTGAGTGTCAGGACGACCACCCACAGCTGACTGATCAGCCAGAGCCGCGCGCGGAAAAGTCGCGGGGCGGTGGTGACCGCACGAATATCACGGTTGGTCGGGGCTGCTTCGATCACCTGACGGTCGCGGGGCATCAGCCGATCCTACGCAGAAACCCGGCGACGCCTATACTCGCCGCATTCGGTCGTGACGAGGGAAGTTCGGTGTGAAACCGACGCGGACCCGCCACTGTGATCGGGTGAGTTTGTCGCACGGGCGCTGAGTTGCATTTCGCCTCAGCCCCCAGGCCACTGGCAGCTATCTGCTGGGAAGGCGCGGCAAAAAGACCCGTCAGCCAGGAAACCTTTCTCGGCCGTTCCCATCACATATCGATCCCTCGTGGAAAGGGGAATGACCATGAAAAAGGCACTGAAGCCTTTGCAGTCCCGCGTTGCGCTGATCGCGCTCGCAGCAATTCTGACCCTGGCGGCCTTCGGCTCGGCGACCGCAAGCGCAATCACCGTGAATCTGCGCGTTGAAGGGGCAAGCGCAACTCAGTTCAGCGGTCCGGTGACCACAAATGCCCGCACCGTCCCGGGGGGCACCGACACACCTGCCTGCCGCGCCGACAGCACGGCGCCGGTGTTCGCTTCGCCCAACAGCTTCACAGCGGTCGCCGACGCTCTTGGCGATGCGAACATCGCGACCAGCGGCGGTTTCTACGGCTGGGGCACCTTGCTCTGCGGCATCAACGGAGAGTTCCCGGCAGACACGCTCGGGGGCTGGCTCGTACGGATCAACCAGCAGGACTCGACGGCGCCCAACGGCTATGTAACGGCGGCCGACCCGCTGACCGACGGCGCGAACGTGCTCGTCTTCCTGAGTCCGTCATACGGCCATTTCAGCTCGAGCCTTGAGCTCCGCCTTCCGGCCACGGCAAAGCCGGGCGTTCCCGTCAGCGGCTTTGTCGACTCTTTCGACACGTCGACCGACGTCAAGAGCGCCGCGAGCGGTGCATCGGTCTCAGGCCCGGGTTCCAGCGCGACCGCCGGCGACGACGGAAGCTTCACGATGACCTTCCCGAGCGCGGGCAGGTTCCTGGTCAACGCCACATCCAAGGGCGCAGTGCGCGGCTCTCAGTGGGTGACTGTCGCGGCCGATGCGCCGGCGGTCCCGGTGGCACCGGTCACCCAGAAAGAGATCAACCAGAAGCGTCGCAGCGTGGCCCGCGCCAACTGCCGCGAATCGATCCCGTCGAAGCAGGGCGATGAGTACGTCGAGTGCGTGCGCACGGCAAATCAGCTCGGCCGCACAGTGTCCAAGAAGGAAAAGCGGATCGCGGCGCGCCTGCGCTGCCGGATCAACTACCCGCAGCCGAGCTCTTCTCGCGTGAGGTGCATGCGCGACGCCAATTCGATCGGCAAGAAATAGGCGCGTGCCTCGATTCGTTTCAGCCCTGCTGATCGCAGCCTGCGCCGTCGTCGGTGCGGGCTGCGGCGAGTCCGGCGTCAGCGGACCGTCAACGAGCGTCACGGTGACCCAGGACTACGGGGCCGCCGTGATCGAGCAGACGCAGTCCGTCAAGGCCACCAACGGACTGACGGCGCTGCGCCAGCTTCAGGCTGTCCACGAGGTCGCCACGAGCTACGGCGGCCGCTACGTCAAGTCGATCGGCTCGACCGGCGAGGACGACGACAGCTCCTGGTTGTACTACGTCGACGGCATCGAGGCCCAGGTGGGCGCCGCGTCGACCCGGCTCAAGCCCGGACAGGCCGTCCAGTGGGACTTTCACGCCTGGCAGAACGTGCGCACCAGCGGCGCGATCGTCGGGGCGTATCCGTTGCCGCTCAAGAACCGCGGCGTGAAGCTGGTCTGCGCCCCGCGTCCGCTCTGCGGTCCGATTCGCAAGGATCTCGCTGCAGCCGGAATCGCCGTCGATCCGAGGGCGAAGAACCGGATCGTCGTCGGAGCCTGGAAAGACATCGAGGGATTTGACGGCGTGCCGGACCTGACCACACCGGGCGACTCCAACGGCGCCTTCGCGAGGTTCACGGCCGACGGGCAGACGTTGATCCCGTATGCGGCTGATGGCTCCCCGCAGAAGGGGTTGATCAATTCGTCCGGACTGCTCGCCGCGTTCGCGAACCCTGACGGAGTCGTCTGGGTTGCCACCGGCACCGACGAGGACGCTTCGCGCAGCGCAGCGCGGCTGTTCGGCCCCGAGAAGGCCAAACTCAAGAATCACTTCGCGATGGCGATCGACAACGGACGCGAGCACGCGCTGCCGCTGGGCGCCGGCCGATGAGCCGCGCCGTCGACACCGCGACCCGAGTTCTCAGTTTCGGCTATCGCGACCGTGGCGGTCCGTTGCAACAGGCCCGCGCCACTTCGGTCGTCGCCTGGTGCGTTTCGCTGGGTCTGGTGCTGGCGGTGTTCATGAACCCGCTCGTGCTCGCTGCGGTGCTGGTAGCGGTGGCGATTCTGGCCTGGCGCTGCATGGTGATTCCGGAAATGCTCATCGCCCTGGCGATCTCGCTGCCGGTCACGCTTCTGATCGCTCTGATCAATCCGATCGCCTCGCAGCAGGGGGTGACGGTCCTGGTCTCCGGGATCCAGCTGCCGCTGATCGGGACAATTGACATCACGCAGGAGGCGGTGAGCTATGGCCTGGTGCTCGGACTGCGCTCGGCGGCGATTTTCGCGGTCTGCGCGTTGTACGTCTGCACGGTCAGTCCCGACGAGCTGCTGCGGGTACTGCGTCGCTACTCGGTGCGCTCGGCGATCACGGCGTCGCTCGCCGTGCGCTTCGTGCCGACGCTCGCTCGCGACGGAGCGAATCTCGCGACGGCCCGCGCCTGCCGCCCGGGCGCTCCGCCATCGACCGGCGCAGTGATCCGTGCGGCCTTTGCCCGCTCACTCGAACGCGCCGGGGACTCGGCGCTCGCGCTCGAGACGCGCGGCTTTGCGCTTGCGCGCCCGATGCGCGTCGCGCCTGCACCGCGTTCGAAGGCTGACCACTTCGTCGGCGTCTCTGCTCTCGGCGTCGCTGCGCTGGCGATCGTCGGCGTGGGAAGAGGCATTGCCGGCTTCACCGCCTATCCGTTGACCGACATCTCGACGAGCGTCAGCGACCTGACGTTTGCCGTCGCGATCGCAATCGTCGCTTCGCTGCCGGCGCTCGTGCCGCGAAGGCCGTTGCGATGAGCACTGTGACGATCGATCGCACGGGCACGCAACCGGCCCTCTGTTTTGAAGGCTTCAGCTACGCCTACCCCGGCGTTCCGGCGGCAGCACTCGACGCACTCTCGCTGGAGGTTGCGTCCGGCGAGTTCGTGCTCGTCTGCGGAGACTCCGGCAGCGGCAAATCCACATTCCTGCGCGCCGTCTCGGGGCTCGTGCCACATCACTTCGGCGGTTCTGCATCGGGCAGTGCCGCGATCTGCGGGCGCGACCTGCGCGACCACGCCGCCGGAGAGCTGGCCGCATGCTGCGGCACGCTGTTGCAGGACCCGGAGACGCAGATCGTGATGGACAGCGTCCGCGGGGAGATCGCCTTTCCACTCGAGAACCTCGGCTGGGAGCAGTCGGCGATCGCCGTCGCCGTAGAAGAGACGGCTGCCGCGCTAGGGATCGAATCGCTGCTCGGGCGCCGCACGGACGAACTCTCTGGCGGCGAGCTCCAGCGCGTTGCGCTTGCCGCTGCGCTTGCCGCGCGGCCGGAAGTGCTTGTACTTGACGAGCCGACCTCACAGCTCGACCCGGTGGCTGCGGACGAGCTGCTGGCGACCCTCGCGCGGCTGAACGTCGATCGCGGTACGACGATCATCCTTGCTGACCACCGGCTCGAACGGGTCCTCGATGTCGCCGATCGCGTGCTGATGTTTGAGGCCGGGAGCATCGTCATTGACGCCGATCCCCAGGATTTTCTCGCGCAGGCGGCAGCTGACCCCGGACGGGCCCACCTGCTGCCGCCGCTGGCCGAGCTTTTTGACCGGGCCGGGATCAGGCCGCTGGCGCTGAATGCCAAGGCCGCGCGCAAGCGACTCGGTCCGGTTGGTGGATCGATCGGGCGCGCGTCGCACGACTCAACGGGTGGCGACGTCGTCCTTGGTCTGAATGCCGTCGGTTACAGCTATCGCGACGCCGCACCGACGCTCGGCGGAGTCAGTTTCGAACTCCGGGCCGGTGAGCGCGCCGCGCTGATGGGCGTGAACGGCTCTGGGAAGTCCACGCTGCTGCGGATCGCCCATGGCGTGCAGCGGGCGACAAAGGGAACCGTCGACCGGTCAGGCGCGGTCGCGCTGCTGCTGCAGAACCCGAACGACTATCTGATCCATGAGCGCGTGGCCGAAGAAGCGCCGGCGGAGTCGTTGGAGCGTTTCGGCCTCCAGGACTTCGCCGAGCGTGATCCTCGCGACCTTTCGGGCGGCGAGCGTCAACGCCTCGCTCTGGCGATTGTGATGCAGTCAGACCCGGCGGTCCTTCTGCTTGATGAGCCGACCCGAGGAATGGACCAGTCGAGAAAGCGCGAACTCGCCGAGTTGCTGCGCCAGATCTCCGCACGTGGCACAGCCGTGCTTGTCGCCACCCATGACGCTGAATTCGCCGCGAGCTTCGCCGAGCGCGCGCTGTTGATCGGCAGCGGCTCAGTGCTGGCGGACGCGCCGGCAGCGGACGTGCTCGGCGGGGGCTGGCACTTTTCGACCGCCGTTGCGAATCTGCTTCCGGGTAGTGGTGCGATCACCCCGGCCCAAGGAGCTGAGCTTCTGTGAGCGGAGCGGCGGTATGGCAGCTCGCGAGCGCCCTTCTGCTGCTCACTGCGTTTGCGGTCGGCTTCATCTGGTTCGAGCGCTCGCGCCCGCCGGCGCGCATTGTTGCGGCGGTGGCTGCGCTGGTCGCGTTTGCGGTGATCGGCCGCGTCCTCTTCGCACCGTTCCCGAACGTCAAGCCGACGACCGACATCGTGATAATTGCCGGCTTTGCGCTGGGATTCTCGCCGGGCTGGATGGTCGGTGTGTTGACGGCGCTGGTTTCGAACTTCTACTTCTCTCAAGGGCCGTGGACGCCGTGGCAGATGCTCGCCTGGGGGCTGTGCGGGTTGCTTGGCGCAGCGCTTGCCCGCGGCGGTGTCAGTCCGGCTTCCAGCTTGCCGCGCCGCGTGCCGATGGCTCTCTGGTGCGGATTGGCCGGGCTCGCCTACGGCGTGATCCTGAACTTCGGATCGGCGGTGAATCTCGCCAGCAACGACATCGGGACCAGCTTCTGGGTGCAGATGGTCGGCTCATTGCCGTTCGACATCGCACATGCGATCGCAAACTTCGCATTTTTCATGATCGCCGGTCCGCTGCTGATCCGTATGCTCGAGCGACTGCGCAGGCGCGAATCGCTCGTCTGGCCGGTGCCTTCCAGTGACGCCCCGCACTCATCAACAACGGCTTAATCCGCCGGAAAGCCGCACAAACGAAACCTTTTGGCGGCTGGTGCGTTTAAGTAGAGGCGCGTCCAGACGAATGTCTGAAAGTCAGCTCGCAACCTGAAAATTGGGCTTGCATTTGACCTCAAAACTCCTTATGATGCGTGCGTTGCACTTGGACCGCAGCTTGCGGCCGAGATCGACGGAGCGACAGGGTTGTGGGAAGGCACGGTCCCCGCGCGAAGGTCGCGACAAAAGTCACTCAGAACAGGTACTTTGCAGTTCTGGGCGAAGTGAAACATCCATCAGACGAAGCTTGTAACATTCAGTAACTATCCCCGTAGTAACAAGTCCCGGCGCCGAACCCCCCGATCCCCATCCAAGTCGGCGCCAAATCATCTTCCAGAGACACGCGCCACCGGCTCAGGCCGGCAGTCTCATTCGGCATGCAGCGCGCGATTCCAATCCCACACAAGAGCAAGGCACAAATTGGCAACTTTCACACAAGACATTTTTGAGATCCCAGAGATCGGCGCGCTGCTCGAAGCAGAGTCGGTCACCGAGGAGCGTCTCCTCGAACTCGTGGAAGTCCACGAGCTCGAAGAAGCCCTGCTCGAAGACCTGCGCTCACGTCTTGTTGAAGCCGACGTCACGATCATCAAGGGCGAAGATGACGAGGCCAACCAGATCGAGAAGCGCGCGCTGAGCGACCACGCAATCAGCGCCGAGCTCCCGAGCGACCTCACGCGTCACTTCATCAACCGCGCCAGCCGCCACAAGATCCTCACCCGCGAGCAGGAAGTCACGCTCGCCAAGCGCATCGAGCGCGGTGACGAAGTGGCCAAGCGTCAGCTGATCGAGAACAACATGAAGCTCGTGATCAAGCTCGCGGGCAAGTACCGCGACCAGGGCCTCGAGTTCGGAGACCTGATCCAGGAGGGCGTCATCGGCCTCAACCGCGCCGCCG
>JAEMRJ010000097.1 GCA_016463365.1 Thermoleophilaceae bacterium
TACGTCTGCACCCGCTGCATCAAGGCCGGCAAGGTCGTCAAGGCTGTCTAGCCTGACCACCCGCTGCCCCGCCTGACGCCCCGCATTCTCCCAATAACTTCGCAGAACCGACCACCGTCGGCGCGTTACCTCCACAGGTGGGGGTAGGTTTCAGTTATTCACTCCGTCGGAACTGTTTCCGGCTGCACAGAAAGGTCACACTGGTCCTATGACTGCGAGCAATCAAGTCAAGACTTCCAAGATCGCGCGGATTCTCACCGTCCTCGCCCTGATCGCGGTGGTCTCGGTACTGACAGGTTGCGGAAGCGACGAATCTTCCGACAACGGAGCTACTGGAACTGACGGTGCTTCGATCACCGGAACCTTCAACGAAGAGGCTGCGGCAAAGGTCCCGGCAGCGATCAAGGACGCCGGCACGCTTTCGGTCGCGATGGACGCGAGCTACGCCCCGAACGAGTTCTTCGATGAAGACGGCAAGACGATCATCGGCACTGACGCCGACCTGGCAGACGCGATCGGCACCGTGCTCGGCCTCGAGGTCGAGAAGAAAAATGCCACCTTCGACTCGATCATTCCCGGACTCGAGGCGGGCAAGTACGACATCGCGCTTTCGTCCTTCACGGACACCAAGGAACGCGAGAAGACGGTTGACATGGTCACTTATCTGACCGCCGGCACCGGCTTCTACACGAGCGCGGACAAACCGACCGAGGTGACCGGCGTCGAAGACCTCTGTGGCAAAACCGTCGCCGTCCAGAAGGGCACCGTTCAGCAGGAAGACGTCGAGGCTCAGAACGAGAAGTGCGACGATCCGATTGACCTGAAGGTCTTCACCCAGCAGACCGATGTGGACCTTGCGATCTCGTCCGGTCGCGCGCAGGTCGCGATGGCCGACTCACCGGTCGCAAGCTACGCGGTCAAGCAGTCCGACGGCACGCTGAAGTCAACCGGCACGGACTACGACACTGCCCCGTACGGAATCGCGATCAACAAGAAGACCGGCCTCACCCCGGCCATCCAGGCTGCGGTTCAGGTCCTGATCGACGACGGCACCTATGCCGCGATCCTGAAGAAGTGGGGCCTCGAGTCGGGTGCGATCACCGAGTCAAAGATCAACGACGGCGTCGAGTAGGGCCCACCCTGAGTAATTACGGCAACCGGCACGGCTTCCAGATCGCGTGAACGAAGAACCTCGCGCAATCGAAGCCGTGCCGCTTCGCCACCCCTGGCGATGGGTTACCGCCGCGCTCATTGCGGTGGTCGTCGCCAACGCGATCTGGTCGATCGCGACCGAGGCACAGATCGAGTGGTCGATCATCGGGAAGTACCTCTTCTCCGAGCCGATTCTGAACGGCATGCAGATGACGTTGTTGCTCACCGCGATCGCGATGGTCATGGGGGTTCTGCTGGGAATCGTGTTCGCAGTCATGTGGCTCTCGCCAAACCCGGTTGCATCCAGTGTCGCATGGTTCTACATCTGGGTTTTCCGCGGCACGCCGGTGCTCGTACAGCTGCTTTTCTGGGGATTTCTCGGGGCGATCTATCCACATCTCTCGATCGGAGTTCCCTTCGGCGGGCCGGAGTTCTACGGAAACGAGGCGAACTATCTGATTCCACCGTTCGTAGCTGCAATCTTCGGGCTCGGGTTCAATGAGGGTGCCTACATGGCCGAGATCGTCCGCGGCGGCATCAGCTCGGTCGACGAAGGGCAGGAAGAGGCCGCGTCAGCGCTGGGAATGAGCCGGCTGATGACGATTCGACGGATCATCCTGCCGCAGGCGATGCGCGTGATCATCCCGCCGACCGGCAACGAGACGATTTCGATGCTCAAGACCACGTCGCTGGTGATTGTGATCCCGGTCTCTGACCTGCTCTACCAGGCACAGTTGATCTATGCGCGCAACTACAAGACGATCGAACTGCTGATAGTTGCGTCGCTCTGGTACCTCTTCTTCACCTCGATTCTGACGATCGTCCAGTACTACATCGAGCGCCACTACTCGCGCGGCACCCGGCGAGACCAGCCGCCGAGCAGACTTGAGTTCTTCGTCAAGAACTTCTTCCCGCGGCGAGCGCCGCGCGACGAGGGCAGCTGATGGCCGATGTGAGCGCGACCCCGATGGTCGAAGCGGTCGCAGTGCACAAGCGCTTCGGGCGCAACGAAGTGCTCAAGGGCATCACGCTCAGCGTCGCGCCGGGCGAAGTGATGGTGCTGCTCGGTCCTTCCGGGTCGGGCAAGTCCACGTTCCTCCGTTGCATCAACCACCTCGAGCGGATCGATGCCGGCGAATTGAAGGTCGACGGATCGCTCGTCGGCTACCGCGAGGCCAGAGGCAAGATCTACGAGCAGAAAGAGTCAGAGATCGCCGCAGACCGATCGCACATCGGCATGGTTTTTCAGCGGTTCAACCTCTTTCCGCACATGACCGCGATCCAGAACATCGTCGAGGCGCCGATCAAGGTCCTGCGGGTCTCCAGGAAGGAGGCCGAGCGCGACGCCCGCGCCCTGCTGGAGCAGGTCGGGCTGGCCGATCGCGCGGATGCCTACCCGAATCAGCTCTCGGGCGGCCAGCAACAGCGCGTTGCGATCGCCCGGGCTCTGGCGATGAAGCCCAAGCTGATGCTTTTCGACGAGCCCACCTCAGCGCTGGACCCGGAGCTTGTCGGCGACGTTCTGGACGTCATGCGTCAGCTGGCCCGGGACGGCATGACGATGGTCGTCGTCACCCACGAGATCGGCTTCGCACGCGAGGTCGGCGACCAGCTGGTCTTCATGGATGAGGGCGTTGTTGTCGAGAGCGGCGATCCCGCGACCGTGATCGCCAACCCGCAGCACGAGCGCACGAAGACCTTCCTCTCCAAAGTCCTCTGAGTGATCCGACTGCCCGGACCGCTGCGTAGGATCGGGCAATGGCCAAGAAAATTCTGATCAGCGGAGCAGCCGGTTTCATCGGCACTCCGCTCACTGCTCTGCTCACAGACCGTGGTGACAGCGTCACCAGACTGACCCGCGGGCCCAGCTCCGATTCTGCGATCCACTGGGATCCGTCCGCCGGAGAACTCGACGCTACCGAGCTCGAGGGTTTCGACGCCGTGATCCACCTGGCGGGCGAATCGATCGCTGGCCTCTGGACCAACAAGAAAAAGCAGGCGATCATGAGCAGTCGCCGCGACGGGACGAAGCTGCTTGCAGAGGCCGTCGCCGGACTGGGCGCCAAGCCGGAGTGTTTTGTCAGCTCCAGCGCAATCGGTGTCTACGGCTCGCGCGGAGATGAAGTTCTGGCAGAAGACGCGGGAGTGGGCGAGGGGTTTCTCGCCGAAGTCGTCAGCACCTGGGAGAAGGCGGCGCAGCCCGTGCGTGACGCCGGCGTGCGGCTGGTGACCCTCCGACTCGGTCTGGTCACCGCAGCGAGCGGAGGCATGATGGGCCCGATGAAGCCGGCCTTCAAGCTGGGCGTCGGCGGCAAGCTCGGGAGCGGCGAGCAGTGGTGGAGCTGGGTCACGCTTGACGACGTTGTGAACGCCTTTGTCTACGCGGTCGACCACCCCGAGCTCTCCGGCGCGTACAACGTCGCTGCGCCAAACCCGGTCACGAACGCCGAGTTCACCAAGGCACTGGGCCACGCGCTGCACCGCCCTACGTTCCTCCCGGCGCCCAAGTTCGCGCTGAAGGCGGTCGCAGGCGAGATGGCGGATGAGATGTTGCTCGCCAGCCAGCGCGTCGACTCAACGAAGCTGGTCGACGCCGGCTTCGATTTCAGCGGCACCGAGCTGGATCCGGCGCTCGAGCAGATCTTCGCCTAGCGTTGCTCAAGCGGTAAATGCTCCACAGTCGATCCCGTCGGGAGAGACTGCGGAGGAAATCGACCTTGAGTATGCCGGTGCAACCACCAATGCCTGGGCCCGTCGGATACGACGGGATGTGTAACCTCGACCGCGTGCCAGACCCCTCGCTCGTCAGATTTCGCAGAGTCGTCGAATCCTCCTGTGAAGCGCTTGAAGCGCGTCGCGAAGAGATCAACGATCTGAACGTCTTTCCGGTCGCCGACGGCGACACCGGTGACAACATGGCGCGCACGCTTCGGGCCGTGCTTGACGCGCTCGACGACATGACCACGGACGGCCGTGCGATCGACGAGATTGGGCGCAACGAGATCGTCCAGGCGGTCGCCCGAGCGGCACTGCTCGGCGCACGCGGCAACAGTGGCGTGATCCTCTCGCAGATCGTCCGTGGCCTCGCAGAGGAGTTCGCTTCGCGACCTGGCCAACGCATCGATCCGGCACTGGTTGCCTCCGCGCTCAACCGCGCGTCAGATGCGGCATACGCGTCTGTGCGCGAGCCCCAGGAAGGAACGATGTTGACGGTGATCCGCGAGATCGCCAGTCGCGTCTCGCAGATGGTCGCCCACATGGACGACGCAAGTTTCCCGCTCGACATTGACGATGACTCCCAGGACGTTTCGCTGGCCGGTCTGATCGACGGTGCCGTTTCTGCGGGGGAGACGTCGGTCGCCCGCAGCCCGGAGCTTCTTCCGCTGCTCAAAGAATCAGGCGTCGTCGACTCTGGCGGCTACGGCATGGTCGTGATCATGTCCGGCGCCCTGGCTGCACTTTCCGGTGACATCGAGGCACCGGGCCGCGTCTCGCACTACATCGCGCCCGCCAGCGGAGTGGCGGTGCGCCACCAGTCGAGCAAGTACCAGTTCTGCACCAATTTCGCCGTGACGGGCACCGAGCTTTCGGCCGAGCACTTCCGCCCGGACCTTGAGCGCCTCGGCGACTCGGTCCTGGTCGTCGGCGACGAGACGACGCTCCGCATCCACGTCCACACCAACGATCCCGACGAGGCGATGTCACTGTTCCAGGAGTTCGGGTCGGTCGTGGACGTCGAGCTCGAAGACATGCACGCGATGGTCGCCGCGCGCAACGAGCGCCGCGGCGGTCAGGCCGGCGTCGTGTTTGCAGCGGAGGCCCCGCGCGGCAACTGCGGAGTCGTCGCGGTGGTCAGCGCAGGGGGGATCGCAGAACTCTTCAGCGACCTGGGCGCGACGGTCGTCGACGGCGGCGAAACGATGAACCCTTCCACCGAGGAGTTGATCGCTGCCATCGACGCCGCCCCCGAGCACGAGATAATCCTGCTGCCGAACTCAGGCAACGTGATCCTTGCTGCCGAGCGCGCAGTCGAACTGGCGGGCAAGCCGGCCGAGCTCGTGCCGACAACAAGCCAGCAGGCGGGCCTCGCAGCTGCGGTCGCGCTGAACCCGGCAAGCAACGCCGAGCTCAACGCCTCTTCGATGGCGGTCGCGGTCGCAGTTGTCCGCACCGGTGGCGTCGCCGCAGCTGCACGCGACGACGCCGACGGCCGCTTCCGCAAGGGCGATGCGGTGGGATTCATTGACGATTCGCTCGTGGCCTGGGGCAGCGCCGGCGAGACGCTCAAGATCGTCTTTGACCAGCTCGGAGACGGCGCCGAACTTATGACCTGCATCTCCGGGGCCGAGCCACCACTCTCGCTCGATGAAGTGCGCGGACTGGCGCCCCCGGAGGCAGAGTTAGAGTTGCTCGATGGAGGGCAACCGAATTGGTGGTGGCTGATTTCAGCCGAGTGATCGGCGGCGGCGACGCCACGATCGATCAGCTCGCCGCCGCGCCGATCCGCTGGCCGCGACCGAGTCTCCTGCGCGCACCGCTGCCCGTAGGACCCAAAACCCTCGAAGCCGCCGACCGGCTTGAAATTCACGATCTCGGCGACCTGATCGAGCATGTGCCCGTGACGCACGAGTTTCGCGCCGGACGTCAGATCAAGCAGCTGAAGGCGGGGGAAGAGGCGACGATCGAGGTTGAGCTCCGCTCGATCTCGCTGCGTCCGACGCGTCGCCGCAACCTACGGTTAATCGAGGCCGTGGTGGTCGACGATTCCGGCTCGGGCAAGGCTGTGTGGTTCAACCAGCAGTGGCTCGCCAAGCAGCTCGAGCCGGGAACTCATCTGCGGCTGTTCGGCAAGTTCAAGGGCGGAGCTTTCCAGGTCAAGGAGCACGCCGTGATCGCGGCCAGTGAGGGCGGCGCCGACTCCGGACCGATCTCGGTCTACCCCGGCACCGAAGGCCTGAAGTCGCAGCGACTGCGCGAACTCGTCGACGCGGTCTGGGGCATCGAACTTGAAGTGATTGACCCCCTGCCCGGACGGCTTCGCGCTCGTGAGCGACTGATGGGCAGAGCCGACGCGCTGGCAGAGATGCACTTCCCGTCCAGCCAACGCGCGAGCGCGGCCGGGCGGGAGCGTCTGGCGTACGAAGAGCTGCTCCTGCAGCAACTGGCGCTCGGGATGCGCAGGCGTCGACGCGTTGCCGGGCGCGGCGCACTCGAGCTGCCGCCGCAGGAGTCGGTCGTCGCGCGTTGGCGCGAGCGGCTCCCGTTCGACCTGACCGGCGATCAGCGCGAGGCGATCGCGACGATCGACCGCGACCTCGCGCGCAGCGTGCCGATGCAGCGCCTGCTGATGGGCGAGGTCGGCTCGGGCAAGACCGTTGTCGCACTCAGTGCAATGTTGCGAGCCGCCGAAAACGACGCGCAGGCCGCGCTGATGGCGCCGACCGAGACGCTCGCCGAACAGCACTTCGCCACGCTCGACGCGATGCTGCCGGAGGTCCCGCTTGCGTTGCTCACGGGCTCCACGCCTGCTGCCCGCCGCAAGGAGATCCTCGCGCGCCTGGCCACCGGCGAGCTCCCGCTGATCGTCGGCACACACGCACTGATTGAAGATTCCGTCGAATTTCGTCGCCTCGCGCTCGCCGTCGTCGACGAGCAGCACCGCTTCGGCGTGCGCCAACGGGCCGCGCTCGATGCCAAGGCCCCGGGCGATCTGCTCCCTCATGTTCTGCACATGACCGCCACACCGATCCCGCGCACGCTTGCGCTGACCGGCTACGGCGACCTCGACTTCACCCAGATCAAGCAGCTCCCGCGCGGCCGGCGCCCGATCAGCACAAGGGTGGTCGGCGATGCCCAGCGGGCGGACGCTTATGACCAGGTCCGCGAGCAGCTGCGCGCCGGGCGCCAGGCGTACGTCGTCTGTCCGCTCGTCTCGGAGTCAGAGGTCATGCAGGTGCGGGCTGCAACCGTCGAGTACGAGCGACTCGCAGCCGGCGAACTCAAAGATTTCCGCGTACGACTGATCCACGGCCAGCTGCCCTCGGCCGAGAAGGCCGCCGCCATGAAGGCATTCAGCGACCACGAGGCCGATGTGCTGGTTGCGACCAGCGTGATCGAAGTCGGGATTGACGTGCCCAACGCGACCGTGATGATCATCGAGGACGCCGACCGCTACGGGATCTCCCAGCTGCACCAGCTGCGCGGACGCGTGGGGAGGGGCGAGCACGATTCGTCCTGCCTGCTCTTCGGCAACCCGGCCTCACGCCGACTGCGGGCGGTGGCGGCCGAGCGCGACGGCTTCAAGCTGGCGCAGGTCGACCTGGAGCTGCGCGGATCGGGCGAGGAGCTCGGCACTCGCCAGAGCGGACTCCCGCGCTTCCGCGTGGCTGTGTTGCCGGAGGACAACCTGTTGCTCGAACGGGCCAACATCGCGTCGGGGCGGTTGCTCGACGCCGACGACGCGCTCGAAGCGCCAGAGCTCTCGCTGCTGCGCAGGGCGGTGATCGCACGCTACGGCGACGAAATTGACCCAATCCCCGCCTGAGCCCGGTTAGCTTCTGCGGCTGTGGCGATCATCGAGCATTCAGAAGCGACCACCACAAACCGCGAGGTTGCATGCGAATAGTCGCCGGTGAGTTCAAAGGGCGCCGCCTCGCCGGTCCGGAGGGCGCGGCCACGCGACCGACTTCGGACAAGGTGCGCGAAGCGCTCTTTTCGATCCTCGGACCGATCGATGGCGTGCGCGTGCTCGATCTGTTCGCCGGAACCGGCGCACTCGGACTTGAGGCGATCTCGCGTGGCGCCACCGAGTCTGTGCTGGTCGAGCGCGATCGTCGCATGGCAGCGGTGATCGAGCGAAACGTCGCCGAGATTCTCGGCGGCGATGACGGACGGGCGAAGCTCGTGCGTGGCGACGGGCTGAGGTATCTCGCGGGAGCAGCCGGATTTGACCTCATATTTGTCGATCCTCCGTACGCGCAGGCCGCCGAGCTCGCCCCGAAGCTCGTCGCAGCGCTGCCTCCGGCGCTCGCGCCCGGTGCGCGGGTCGTGACCGAGTCCGACCGCCGATTGCCTCTGGAGCTCGTCGGCAGTGAGCTTTCACTCAGATCAGAACACATTTATGGCGATACGCTCATACGCGTATTTGACGCCCCATGAGTGAACTCAACGCAAATGGATACGCCGGACACATCGCTGTGTGCCCAGGCTCTTACGATCCGGTCACGAACGGCCACCTCGACATCATCCGCCGCGGTTCGCGGGTTTTCGACAAAGTCGTCGTCGCTGTGGTCAACGCTTCCGTGCGCAAGTCGCCGCCGCTGTTCTCCGCCGACGAGCGAGTGTCCTTCATCGAGGGGGCACTTTCGGATCTTCCGAACATTGAAGTCCGCAAATTCGACGTTCTGATCGTCGACTTCGCGAAGGAAGTCGGCGCTACTGCAATCCTCAAGGGACTGCGAGCCATCTCAGACTTCGAGTACGAAATGGAAATGAACCAGCTCAACAGCACGATGGCGCCAGAAATCGAAAGCGTTTACATGATGTCTTCAGCGAGGTTCAGTTTCATCAGCTCGTCCGGCATCAAAGAGATGGCACGATTCGGCGCCGACGTCAGTGAGATGGTTCCGCCGCAAGTTTCCGTACGCTTGGCCGAGGCTTTGAAGGCCC
>JAEMRJ010000098.1 GCA_016463365.1 Thermoleophilaceae bacterium
GCCTGACCGATTGCTACATCCGCCCGCTCGCATTCCGCGGCTACGGCGAGATGGGTCTTTTCCCGCTCAATTCCAAGATCGAGTACTCGATCTCGGCCTGGGAGTGGGCAAGCTACCTCGGCGACGAGGGCAAGAAACACGGCATCCGCGCGATGGTCTCTTCCTGGCTGCGCATGTCCAGCAAGAGCTTCATCCCGCAGTCAAAGGCGAGCGGTCAGTACTTGAACTCAATCCTTGCGAAGGTCGAAGCCCATCACGCGGGCTACCAGGAGGCAATCCTCCTGGACGAGCGCGGAATGGTCTGCGAAGGCACCGGCGAGAACATCTTCGTGGTCAGGGGCGGCGAGATCGCAACGCCCGGCCTGAACTCCGCAATCCTCGAGGGCGTCAACCGCGACGCCGCGATCCAGATCGCCGGCGACCTCGGCTACAACGTCACCGTCCGCGACGTCACACGCACCGAACTGATCCTCGCCGACGAGGTCTTCATGACCGGTACGGCCGCAGAGCTCGTCCCGGTGGCCGAGATCGACGATCACAAGATCGGCGAGCCCGGCCCGATCACGCGGGCGCTGCAGGCCAAGTTCGAGGACGCGCTGCACGGCCGCGCGCCCGAGTACGAGGGCTGGCTCGACTACATCACCGCCGACAAGCCGGCCGCACAGGTATAGGATTTCGGTTTCGTGAACTTCCGCATCTTCAGCCGACGAATTACCAGCGCCTGACCGCGTGAATGGTCGCGCATGCTCGCGACCAGCGTCAGGAGTCCGTTTTCGTCCGTTGAAGCTTTTGCAATAAGGAAATTCACATGACACCGTTCGATCCAGCAGTACAGCTCTACGACACCACTCTGCGCGATGGCATGCAGGGCCCGGGGATGTCACTTTCCGTCGAGGAGAAAGTCCGCGTCGCGCACGCGCTCGACTCGCTCGGCTTCCACTTCATCGAGGGCGGCTTCCCGAGCTCAAACCCGAAGGAGATCGAGTTCTTCGAGGCGTTGGCCGGGGAGACCTTCGAGAACGCCGTCGTCGCAGCGTTCGGAATGACCCGGCGCAAAGACGTGTCGGCAGAGAACGATGAAGCGCTGCGCGTGCTGGTCGACTCATTCGCGCCCGTCTCGACGATCGTCGGCAAGACCTGGTCGCTGCATCTTGAGAAGGTCACGAAGGTCTCCAAAGAGGAGAACCTCGCGATGATCAACGATTCGGTCGTGTTCCTGACCGGCGAAGGCAAGCGCGTGATCTACGACGCCGAGCACTTCTTCGACGGCTTCGCAGACGACCCGGCGTACTCGCTTGAGTGCCTTGCGGCCGCCGTTGACGGCGGCGCCGAGACGATCGCCCTCTGCGACACGAACGGAGCCACGCTCCCTTCACAGACCGCCGCGGCGACCGCTTCGGTGGTCGAAAAGCTGGGCGACAAGGTCCGCATCGGTGTTCACACCCACGACGACTCAGGGGTGGGCGTTGCCAACTCGCTTGCCGGGGTGGAGGCCGGAGCAACTCACGTCCAGGGCACCGTAAACGGCTACGGCGAGCGCACCGGCAACGCCAACCTGATCACGATCCTCCCGAACCTTCAGCTGAAGATGGGCCTGCAGTGTGTTGACCCTTCGCGCCTGCAGCACCTCACCGAGACGGCGCACATGATCGACGAGATCTGCAACATGCAGCCTGACAACACTGCGCCGTACGTGGGTCTTGACGCCTTCGCCCACAAGGGCGGCATGCATGTGGCCGGAATGCTCACAGACACCTCGACCTTCGAGCACATCGACCCCGTCGAAGTCGGCAACGATCGCAACATCCTGATCTCCGAGCTCTCCGGGCGCGGCACGGTGCAGGCCCGCGCCGACGAAGCCGGCATCGAAGTCGACGCTGCCGGCGCCGCCAAGGTCGTCGAAAAGGTCAAAGAACTCGAATCGCAGGGCTACCACTTCGAGGCCGCAGACGCGTCCTTCGACCTGCTGATCCGCAAAGAGACCGGCAGCTACGAGCCACTCTTCCGCCTGGAGTCCTGGCGCACGATCGTCGAGAAGAACGCCGACGGCAAGGTCCTCACGGAGGCCACGATCAAGATCTGGGTCGACGGAGACCGCTTCGTGCGCACCGCCGAGGGCAACGGCCCCGTCAACGCGCTGGACAAAGCGCTGCGCGAGGCGATCGGCGAGACCTACCCCCATCTGAAGGACATCGACCTCGTCAACTTCAAGGTCCGCATCCTGAACGAGACCAAGGGCACCGGCGCGGTCACGCGCGTGCTGCTCGACGCGTCCGACGGCCACTCCACCTTCGGCGCGATCGGGGTTTCAGAGAACATCATCGAGGCCTCCTGGCTCGCGCTGGTCGATGCGCTTGAGTACGGAATGCAGCCAGGAAAATGAACGACGCCGTCCCCGCACTGGAAGTACTGCCGATGGCGCGTCCAGAGATCGGCGCGCGCGAGCAGCAGTTGGTTGCCGAGGTGCTCGCCAGCGGCGTGCTCTCGCTGGGCCCGATGCTCACGCGTTTTGAGCATGACCTCGCGCAGTGGACCGGCGCGCCTTACGCTTCGGCTGTGTCCAGCGGCACGGCCGGACTGCATCTGGCAATCCGCGCCGAGGGCATATCCGCGGGCGACGAGGTCGTGACTTCACCGCTCAGCTTCGTCGCATCGGCCAACGTGATGATCTACGAGAACGCCACACCGGTCTTCGCAGACATCGATCCGGTGACGCTGAACATCGATCCCGCCAAAGCGCGAGCCGCAGTCAGCTCGCGCACGGTCGGCCTGCTTCCCGTGCACCTCTTCGGCGCTGCCGCCGACATGACAGCGATCGAGTCGATCGCATCAGACCACCACGATCTCTGGATCGTCGAAGACGCCTGCGAAGCAGTCGGCGCGATCGACATTGATGGCCGCGCCGTCGGCACCCGCGGACACAGCGCCGTGCTCGGCTTCTACCCGAACAAGCAGATTGCGACGGGGGAGGGCGGCATGGTCCTCTGCGGCAGGAAGTCGATCAAGGACCGCATCGACAGTGAGCGCAACCAGGGTCGCGCGCCAGACATGGGCTGGCTTGATCACGAAAACCTCGGCTACAACTACCGCCTCAGCGACGTCGCCGCAGCGATCGGCGTCGCCCAGGTCGAGAAGCTCGACGAGATGCTCGAGCAGCGCACGCAGGTTGCCGCCTGGTACACCGAGCTGATCGCTGAGCTCGACGGCGTCACGCCACCGGCCGCAGACACCGGCGCAGAGAAGCGCAGCTGGTTCGTCTACGTCGTGCAGCTTCCGGCCGGCACCGATCGCGACGAAGTGATCGGTCGCCTCAAGAGCGAAGGCGTCTCCAGCAAGCCCTATATGCCCGTGATCCACCTTCAACCGTTCTACCGCGAGAAGTTCGGCTATGCGCCCGGCGATTTTCCGATCGCCGAAGACGTCGCCGCACGCTCTCTCGCGCTGCCGTTCTATCCGTCAATGAAGCGCGAAGAAGTCGAGCGCGCCGTCGAAACTCTGCAAAGGGCACTGAGCTGAATGGGCCGCTTCGAAGACCCGCAGGACGCCTTGTTCAAGGCGATCAACACGTCGCTGGGCTACGACCAGCGGCTCTACCCCGAGGACATCGAGGGTTCAGTCGCCCACGCCGAAATGCTGGCGGCCAGACACATCATCAGCGCCGCCGATCTCGAGGAGATCAAGTCCGGCCTCGCCGCCGTCAAGAAGGAGCTGGACGCCGGAGTCTTCCCCTTCAGCGACGACGACGAAGACATCCACATGGCGATTGAACGCCGCCTGACCGAGCTGGTCGGAGACGCCGGCGCAAAGCTCCACACAGCGCGCTCCCGGAATGACCAGGTGGCGACCGACGTCACGCTCTTCACCCGCCGCCGCGCGCAGGCCACGGTCGATCGTCTGAACAAGCTGATGCAGGTCGTCTTTGATCAGGCGACCGCCCATCGCGACTGGGCGATGCCCGCCTACACCCACCTCCAGCGAGCGCAGTCGGTCTACCTCGGCCACCACCTGCTCGCGTATTTCTGGATGCTCGAACGCGACCGCCGACGGTTTGCCGCTGTCGTCGAGTCGGCGTCCGCGCTTCCGCTCGGCGCGGGAGCGCTCGCGGGCGCAAACTTCGACACCGACCGTGAGATGGTCGCCGCCAAACTCGGCTTCAAGTCGGTCGCGCCCAACTCCATGGATGCGGTCGCCAATCGCGACTTCGTGCTCGACTACCTCTCGGCGGCAGCCACCTGCGCCACGCACCTTTCGCGTCTTGGTGCGGAGATCGTCCTGTGGTCGAGCGAAGAGTTCGGCTTCGCCGAGGTCTCAGACGGTTTCGCATCCGGCTCGAGCCTGATGCCGCAGAAGAAGAACCCCGACGCCGCAGAGCTCCTGCGCGGCAAGGCCCCGCGGGTGCTCAGCAGCCTGACCACGCTTCATGGCGTGATGCACGGCCTGCCGCTGACCTACAACAAAGACATGCAGGAAGACAAGGAAGCCCTCTTCGACGCAGTCGACACGCTCGAGCTCTGCCTTGACGCCGCGACCGGAATGCTCGAGGGAATCACGTTCAAGCGCGAACGGATGGCTGACGCATCGTCAGACCAGATGCTCGCCGCAGTCGACATCGCCGACCTGCTCGTGCGCAAGGGCGTGCCTTTCCGCGACGCCCACGGAATCGTCGGCTCGCTCGTCCGCTATTCGGTTGAACAGAACAAGCTGCTCGGCGACTTGACCGACGATGAGCTCGCCCAGTTCAGCGACCAGCTCGGGGACGATTACCGCGCGCTGCTGTCTGGCAACGGGTGGATCGAGAGCAAGGTTTCTCAGGGCGGCACATCGAGCGCCTCGCTCGATGCTCAGTTTGAGCTGGCGCGGGCAGCGCTCAGTTAGGCGCCGGGGGCTGCTCCACCGGCGTCGCCCGAGCCGTTGTCGTCAGTGCCCGGGTTGGGCTGCGGCTGGGCAGCAGGCGGCTGAGGTTCAGGCGCCGGCTGCCGGGGTGTGTCGTTCTCGCGCGGGGTGTTGTTGCTCGGTCGACGGTTTGTCTCACGGTCGTCGTCTCCGCCGGTCCCTTCGCCAGAACCCGTGCTGCCGTCTGACGTGCTCAGCTCGGGCGGTCCGACGAGTCCGGTGACATCTCCGGTCGGACCCTTCTTGCCAGCGCGCTGGTTGGCCAGGATCTGATGCGCCTGTGAGATGAAGTTCTGGAAGATCAACGAGGGGAAAGTTCCTCCGGCGACCGGCTCACCGCCGAACTGATCGAGCATCGGGACGGTTTTGTCGGGATATCCGACCCAGACAGCGACGCTCATCTCTTCGGAGAATCCGACAAACCAGGCATCTCCGTAGTTCTCGGTCGTGCCGGTCTTGCCGGCGACCCAAAAACCGGGGTCTGCCTTCTTTCCGGTGCCGCTGGTCACGACCGATCGCAGCGCCGTCTGAGTGTCCTGCCCGATCCGCTGACTGAAAACGCGATCGTATTCCGTGCGATCACGCTGCTTGCGGAAGAGTTTTCCGTTCTGAATCACCTTGTCGATCGCGACAGGAGAGTTCTCATCGGGGGCGAGAGTGCCGACAGGCTTTCGTCCCTGGTTGGCGATCGAGGTGTACGAGTAAGCCATCTCCAGAGGGGTGACTCCCTCGCTCAAGCCGCCGAGAATCATCGCGGTGTTGCGCGAGATCTGAGTGCTGATGCCCATCGCCTTCGCCTGTCGGGCAATCTTGTTGACGCCGACCGACAGCCCCGCTCGCACATAGGCAGTGTTGTCTGAGGTCGTGGTCGCATTCTGAAGGCTCGTCACACCCAGATAGCTGTCGTCGTAGTTCTCGATCAAAGTTCCCGATCCGGCCTTCCCGATCGGCTTCGACTCCCACTGCGAACCGAGTCCGTACTTCCTCAGCGCAGTGATGAGCGTGAACGGTTTGAATGAAGAGCCCGGCTGACGCTGACCCTGGGTCGCAAGGTTGAACGGTCGCTCGTCGTAGTTGCTTCCCCCGTAGAGCGCACGGATCTTGCCGGTCTTGTTGTCGATCGCAACCATCGAAGCGCTCGGTCCGCCATATGGAAGTGCCTGCTCGATGGAGCGCTGGGCAGCCTGCTGCATCTCAAGATCAAGTGTGGTGTGAACGCGCAATCCGCCCCCGAAGGTGGTTCCGGCGCCGTAGCGGTCAACGAGCTGCTGCCGCACGTATGTCGAGAAGTAGGGAGCGACTGAGTCTTCTTTCGGCCGCGTGATCTCGTCCGCGGTGGGTACCGCCTGGAGCTTGCCCTGGTCGTAGATCTCCTTGGTGATGTAGCCCTGGTTGTACATGTTCAGCAGCACGAGGTCCCGGCGATCTGTCGCCTGCGCCGGGTAGACGACCGGGTCGTACGCGCTCGGAGACGCGATCACCGCGGCCAGCAGTGCCGCCTCCCACGGGAGGAGCCTGCGCGCGCAAGTGGGCTCGCAGCCCGGGTGGGCCTTGGCGAAGTAGGTCTGAGCCGCAGACTCGATGCCATAGGCGCCGTTGCCGAAATAGATCGCGTTCAGGTACTCGGTCAGGACCTTGTCCTTGGTCCACTGGTTTTCCAGGTGGTAGGCAAGCGCTGACTCGCGGAGCTTCTGCATCACCGTGCGTTGATTCTGCGCGGCCAGGGCGTTCTTCACGAACTGTTGCGTGATCGTGGATGCGCCCTGCTTGGCACCGCCGCCGATGACGTCGGCGACCAGCGCTCGGCCGATGCCCCGCGCGTCGACCCCGGTGTGCTCGTAGAAACGCCTGTCCTCGATCGACACGACGGCCTGCTTCATCGTTGGCGAAATCTGCTGCGAGGTGACCAGAATTCGGTTCTGGTTGTTGCGCAGGCGCGTGATCACCCGACCGCGGTCGTCGTACATGATCGACGGCTTCGAAACCTTGTACTGCTGACGATCTTCAAGATTTGGCAGCTCGCTGGCGACGGCCATCATCATTCCGAAGACTGTGGAGATGCCGGCCAGAATCATCAAGCCACCGGTGATGAGAAAAATGCGCAGCTTGCGCACGCGCGGCTTGGGACCCGCCGCCTTCAGCGCGTCTGCTTCTTTTTGACGCTGCGTCCGGGCGTCGGTGTCTGTCGGGTTTGATCCTTGGGACATAAATGTGCAAGACCTTCAGATGGTTTGTCTGCGGGCCGCGGGGGTCAGATACTGATGCGGCCGGGGGGTAGGTCCTGCTCGAGCACCGCGTCTGCGGCGGGCTCATCGAGAATAACAACGGCGACCCGCGGGAGATTCGGTCGCAGTGCAGACTTCCGCGACCGTTAACATCGCCCCGTGACCGACCCAGCACAGCTTGCAGCGCAGCTAGAGCGCAATGCCGTCGACGCTCTTCCGGCCGGCGCGCTCGAGGCGAAGCTGAAGTCAGCGGCAGAGGCCGGTCGCCCGCTGCGCGTGAAACTGGGGATCGATCCCACTGCGCCGGACATTCACCTGGGCCACACTGTGGTGCTGACCAAGCTGCGCGAATTCCAGGACGCAGGACACACGGTGGTGCTGATTCTTGGCGATTACACGGCGCGTGTCGGAGACCCGAGCGGTCGCTCGAAGACGCGACCCGAGCTCTCCCCGGAAGAAATTGACGCCAACGCCGAGACGTTCCAGGAGCAGGCCTTCAAAGTGCTCGACGCCGACCGCGTAGAGGTTCGCCGCAACTCCGAGTGGCTCGACATGTCGATGATGGATCTGTTCAAGTTGATGCGTATCCCGACGGTCGCCCAGCTGCTCGAGCGCGAGGACTTCTCCAATCGCTACTCAGAAGGCACGCCGATCGCGCTGCTGGAGCTGCTCTACCCGGTGCTTCAGGCCTACGACTCGGTCGCGGTCAAGGCAGATCTCGAGCTCGGCGGCACCGACCAGAAATTCAACCTCCTGCTTGGACGAGACTTCCAGAACGCTCACGGCATGGCACAGCAGGCCGTTCTGACCATGCCGATCCTGCCTGGAACTGACGGTGTTCGCCGTATGGGCAAGTCGCTCGGCAATCACATAGGCGTCACAGAGCCGCCTGCGGAGATCTTCGGGAAGGTCATGTCGATCCCGGATGAGGTGATGGGGCAGTACTACGACCTGCTGCTCGGAGCCGAGCCGGAATCCGCGCTCCCGCCGGTTCAGCAGAAGCGCGCACTGGCGCGCGCGATCGTCGCCCGCTTCCACTCGGCTGACGAGGCCGAGGCCGCAGAAGCCCACTTCGACCGATTGTTCAAGAGTCACGACGTCCCAGACGATCTCGAGGACTTCGAATTCGCCGCAGATGCCGGGGAGATCCATGTCCCGGGCCTGCTTGCAGAAGCCTTCGGGATGTCCCGATCGGAATCGCGCCGGCTGATCGAACAGGGCGGTGTGAGCCTCGACGGCCAGACCATCTCCGCGCTCGATCTGCCTGCGACCGAGCTCGAGGGTAGGGTCTTGAAGGTCGGAAAACGCCGCTTCAAGCGCCTTCACGCAACTTAAATCGCAGAATCGCTCGGGCCTGACGCAATCGTCGCCTGACCTGTGCTACCTTGATCAAGCCGGAAACAGGTCCATTAGTGACGCTTCTTTCTGACATCAGGACAGACCCCCAGGCGTAAGAGCCTCAAATTCTTGCGTGCAGTACCGGGGCCTCTCCGTCTAGAAGAGGCTTTTCTTTTGCCCGTTTCCAGCGGTTGACTCTCTTGAGAGCGACTGCCACGGTCCTTGAAAACTCAACAGCGTGAACGATGAATGGTTATCACAACTATTTGTCGGTCCAGATTTGTCTATTCGACCCGTCCCCAGCCGGGGCGGTTCGATT
>JAEMRJ010000191.1 GCA_016463365.1 Thermoleophilaceae bacterium
TCGATCGAAACCTCGGCGCGCGCGCCGCCCTGGCGCTCGCGGATGATCTCGGCCAGGCGGCCGGCGAGCAGTTCGGCGCGGAATGCCTCGCCGCCCAGCACGACCTCTTCGATCGCCTCGTTGACGACCTCTTCGAAGCGCGACATGTGGACGCCTTTCTGGGCGGCGGCCAGGTCGACGAAGCAGTCGAGCTTTGCGTGAAAGAGATTCTGATCCTCACCGCTGCCGATGCGGACGATTTTCTCGACGTTTGTCACGCCCACTCGCGAAAGGGTCGCCGTCACGCGTGGCTTTTCGGACTGGACGTCGCGACGTGGGGCGGTCTTGTCGAAAGGCGTACCTGAAGTCGTTGCCATGAGCCGACTTTAGTGCAAAAGCGCCAATTACAAGCACCCTTTGAGCGGCGCCAAACTGCCTGCTGTCCGATGCTAATTTTTGAGTATCGGCAGTGCACTTTCGATCGAGGAGGCTCCCATCAGCACGATGATCGTCAATCAGTTGATGGCCAGAGCACAGGTACTCACGCTCTCCCCCACGGCACGGACTCTGAGGCGACGGCACCTGACCTATCTCGTGCCCGCGCGCTTGAAGAACATCGAGTGGGCGGTAGAGGAGGTGAAGGCGAACAACGTCGCCGGTTCCTTCCTTGAGACCGGGCTCGCGCTCGGCGGCTCGGGAATTCTGATTGCGACCCATCTCGACGGCGACCGCGAGTTTCACGGGTACGATGTGTTCGGTCAGATTCCGGCCCCGGGCGAGCGCGACCCCGAGGCGGTGCACGAGCGCTACGAAGTGATCACGTCCGGTGCATCAAAGGGACTCGGCGGCGAGGAGTACTACGGATATCGCCCCGATCTGTATGAAGACGTGAGAGCGTCGTTTGCCGAATTCGGCGTGCCGGTCGACGGCGCGCGCATCCATCTCCACAAGGGGCTCTTCGAGGAAACACTTGAACTCGACGGTCCGGTTGCATTTGCCCACATCGACTGCGACTGGTACGAGCCGGTGAAATTGACGCTCGAGCGGATCTACAAGTGGCTCGAACCGAACGGGATCATCATCTGTGATGACTACTACGACTATGGCGGCGCGCAGGAAGCGGTCGACGAATTCTGCGCGGCGAACCCTGAGCTGAAGAAGGTTGAGGATCGCAGCGGGAGCCACCTGGTCCTGCAACGGCTGGCCTGAAACCGGCACAAAAGTGCCCGTTTCCAGCACCCTTTCGGCGCCTTGTTCTGCTGCGAGACCAAGTGCTACTTTGCAAAAGGTTTCTTGGGAGGAAACCGATAGGTAATTCAACTGTGCACGACGGGACTCAATGACGGATTCGGACAAGGACAAGAAGTCGGACAAGACGCCCGACGTCCCTGAATTCACGGGCTCGGCCGACGATCCGGCTGAGTCGACCTCGTCGATCGCCGGCATCGAGGACCTGATCACCGCCGGCCGCGATCGTGGTTTTGTCGCGATCGAAGAGATCGAGGCCCAGATCGACGCCGAGCTCACCCCCGAGCAGATCCAAGAACTCCGCAGCGACCTGACCGAGCAGGGCATTGACCTTGTCGGCACGGTCAACGAAGGCCCTACCGAGACCGAGACAGAGAAAAAGGCATCGGTGCCACGCGTCAAAGCCGGCGCAAAGGCCGCTGCCGTCGAAGAGGTCGCGTCCGATGCTTCAGTTGACAGCCTGCGCCTCTACCTGCGCTCGATCGGCCGCGTCGAGCTGCTGACCGCAGAACAGGAAGTAGAGCTCGCAAAGCGCATCGAGCGCGGCGACGACTCTGCAAAGCAGCACATGGTCGAGGCCAACCTGCGACTGGTCGTCTCGATCGCCAAGAACCATGTCGGCCGCGGGCTCACGCTGCTGGACCTGATCCAGGAAGGATCGCTCGGCCTGATCCGCGCCGTCGAAAAGTTCGACTACCGCCGCGGCTACAAGTTCAGCACCTACGCGACCTGGTGGATCCGCCAGGCCGTCAGCCGCGCCGTCGCCGACAAGGCCCGCACGATCCGCATCCCCGTTCACATGGTCGAGCGCCTGAACACGATCACCAACATGGAGCGCCAGCTGGTCCAGAAGCTCGGCCGCGACCCTGAGCCGCACGAGATCGCCGCCGAACTGAAGTGGCCGACCGCCGAAGTCCGCGAACTGATGCGCTTCGCGCAGCAGCCGGTTTCCCTGGAGAAGTCGGTCGGCGACCAGGAAGACTCCGA
>JAEMRJ010000099.1 GCA_016463365.1 Thermoleophilaceae bacterium
CGCCGGCGAGGTTCATGCCCTCGTCGGTCAGTTCCTGGATGCGGCGCAGCGTCTCGACGTTCTCGTCGCTGTAGAGCCGCGTGCCCTTCGGGGTGCGTGTGGGCTGGATCAGGCGGCGCTGCTCGTAGATGCGCAGCGTCTGCGGGTGCACGCCGGCAAGTGACGCAGCAACGGAGATCATGTAGAGCCCCTGCTTCTGCTCGCCCATCGCGCCCCTACTTCCTGGCGCGCGCGAGCAGCTCCTCGCGCGGGTTGTCAGTGATCACGGTGGCGAGGTCTTCGACCGCGTCCCGCTGTTCTTTTGAAAGCTCGTCGATGCTCGGGATCTCGACTTCGATCCGGTAGCGCAGGTCGCCGGCGCCGCTGCCTTTGGCGTGGGCCGGGCCTTCGCCCTTCAGTCGGATCACGGTGCCGGGTCTGGTGCCCGCAGGCACCTTGATCTGCTTGATCCCGGAGAGCGTCGGGACCTCGATGGTCGCGCCGCGGATCGCCTCGGTCACGGTCACAGGAATCTTCACCTCAAGGTGATCGCCCTTGCGCGCGAAGACCGGTGAGTCGCTGACGTTGACCTTCACGAAGAGGTCGCCGGGAGCGCCGCCGTTCTCGCCGCCCTCGCCTTTGCCGGCAACGCGGATGCGCGCTCCGTCGCGGACGCCTGCGGGGATCTTCACGCGGTACTTCCTGGCCTTGATGACGCTGCCCTGACCACTGCAGGTCTTGCACGGCTTCTCGACGATCTGGCCCTTGCCCGAGCACTGCGAGCACGGCTGGCTCATCGAGAACATCCCCTGACCGACCGACTCCACGCCAGCGCCCTGGCAACGCGGGCAGGTCTTCGGGCTGGTGCCCGGAGCGGCTCCGTCGCCGCGGCAGGTCTCGCAGGTCTCGCGGCGCGGGACCGACACTGAGACTTCTGTGCCGTTGATCGACTGGTCGAATCCGATTGCGACGTTGGCCTCCAGGTCGCGGCCGCGCTCGACGCGCTGGCGCCCGCCGCCGCGACCGCCGAACATGCCGGTCACGCCGCCGAAGATGTCGCCGATGTTGTCGAACTTGACGCCGCCACCGCCGAACGGATTGGCGCCGCCACCGCCGGTGAAGGGGATGTTGAAGCCGCCGCGATCGAACTCCTTGCGCTTCTTCGCATCGCCGACGATGTCATAGGCCTCCTGGACCTCTTTGAACTTCTCTTCGGCTTTGGTGTTTCCGGCGTTCTGGTCCGGGTGCCACTTGCGCGCGAGCGTGCGGTACGCCTTCTTGATCTCGCCTTCGCTGGCGTTCTTTGCAACGCCGAGCACCTTGTATGGATCAGTCACCGGCATGCGCGCGCCTTAAGCGGCCACCACGACGCTGGCCGGACGGACCACGACTTCGCCGAGCAGAAAGCCCTTCTGCACGACCTCGACGATCGTGCCCGCGGGCTGCGCGTCTGTGGCCGGAGCCTGCGAGATCGCCTGGTGGAAGTTCGGGTCGAACTGCTCGCCGGTCGGGTCCTGCTGAGAAAGGCCCAGCCGGTCGAGCACTGAGTGGAGGTCCGCGTGGACCAGCCGTACGCCTTCAGCAAATGCGTCGCCGTCGGTCGTGCCGCCGGCTGCGGCAACTGCGCGGTCGAGGTTGTCGACCACCGGCAGCAGCTCGCGGATCACGCCGGCCACTGCAATGCCACGAGTCTCCGCGACGCGCTTGTCGGCGCGTTTGCGGTAGTTCTCGAAGTCGGCCTTTGCGCGCAGGGCGAGGTCTTTGTACTCGTCGCGCTCGGTGACTGCCTGTGCGAGTTCATCGAGCTCTTCCTCGATCACTTCGGCTTCGGCCAGCGGGGCACCATCGGACTCCGAAGAGCCCGATGGTGCTGATCCCTGTGATCCAGCGGTCTCGGCTTCCGCTGGATCAGATGTGGTGCGGCCAAGAGGGGTCCCGCTTCCTGCGGGAACTTCCCCAGAGCCGTCGGTTCCGTTTTCGATTATGTCATTTGAGTCGGTCATAAGTGGCCTTGGTTACTTGACGGGACAAAAGCGCCGGAATTTGCGCATATTTACTTGCCCTCGTCAACGACCTCCGCGTCGACAATTTCTTCTTCTGCCTCGCTGTCGGACTCGCTGCCGTTGGCCGACGCGCCGTTCTCGGAAGCTTCACGCTCTTCGGAGGCTGCCTTGTAGAGCTCTTCGGCGGCGTTGTTCATCGTCTCGGCAAGCGCTTCTGTCTTTGCCTTGATCTCGGCGACGTCTTCGCCCCGCGTGGCTTCGCGGATCTCCTTGACGCCGGCCTCGAGGTCTTCCTTGACGGAGTCGCCGAGCTTGTCGCCGTTGTCCTTGATCTGCTTTTCGACCTGGTAGGCGAGGTTTTCGCCGTCGTTACGCGCTTCGGCGAGATCCTTGGCCGCAGCGTCCTCGTCTGCGTGAGCAGCCGCGTCGGCGACCATCTTGCTGATCTCTTCGTCAGACAGACCGGAGCCGGACTTGATCTCGATCTTCTGCTCGGTGCCGGTGCCAAGGTCCTTGGCGGTGACGTTGAGGATTCCGTTGGCGTCGATGTCGAACGCGACCTCAATCTGCGGGATGCCGCGGGGCGCCGGCGGGATCCCGGTCAGCTGGAACTTGCCCAGTGACTTGTTGCCGGACGCCATCTCGCGCTCGCCCTGAAGGACGTGGATCTCGACGCTCGGCTGGTTGTCGTCCGCCGTCGAGAAGACCTCGGACTTGCGGGTCGGGATGGTCGTGTTGCGCTCGATCAGCTTGGTCATCACGCCGCCCTTGGTCTCGATGCCCATCGTCAGCGGTGTGACGTCGAGCAGCAGGACGTCCTTGACGTCTCCGGCGAGCACGCCGGCCTGGATCGCGGCGCCGACTGCGACGACCTCATCGGGGTTGACGCCCTGGTGGGGCTCCTTGCCGGTGAGTTCCTTGACCTTGTCGCGCACGGCCGGCATGCGGGTCATGCCGCCGACCAGTACGACGTGGTCGATCTTTGCGTCGCCCGCGTCTTCGAGTGCCTGGCGGACCGGGCCGACCGTCCGGTCGATCAGGTCGCCGGTGAGCTCGGCCATCTTGGAGCGGGTGAGGCGCACGTCAAGGTGCTTGGGGCCGGCGGCGTCGGCCGTGATGAACGGCAGGTTGATCTGTGTCTCCTGAGTGGTGGAGAGTTCGATCTTCGCCTTCTCGGCTGCCTCGTAGAGACGCTGGAGCGCCATCTTGTCGGCGGCGAGGTCAAGGGCGTTGTCCTTCTTGAACTCTGCGACCAGGTAGTCGACGATCGCCTTGTCGAAGTTGTCGCCGCCCAGGTGGTTGTCACCAGCGGTCGACTTGACCTCGAAGACGCCGTCGGCGATCTCGAGGACTGAGACGTCGAACGTTCCGCCACCGAGGTCGAACACCAGAATCGTCTGGTCCTCTTCCTTGTCGAGTCCGTAGGCGAGTGCGGCCGCGGTCGGCTCGTTGATGATGCGCTTGACTTCGAGGCCGGCGATCCTGCCGGCGTCCTTGGTCGCCTGGCGCTGGTCGTCGTTGAAGTAGGCGGGGACGGTGATCACCGCGCTGTCGACGGACTCGCCGAGGTAGGCCTCGGCGTCGGTCTTGAGCTTCTGCAGCAGCATCGCCGAAATCTCCGGCGGGGTGAGCTGCTTGTCACCGATGTCGATGCGGACGTCACCGTTGTCGCCGCGCACGACTTCGTACGGGACCATCGACTCTTCTTCTTTGACTTCGGCCTCCTTGCGGCCCATGAAGCGCTTGATCGAGAAGATCGTGTTCTCGGGGTTGGTCACGGCCTGGCGCTTGGCCAGCGTGCCGACGAGGCGTTCGCCGCTCGAGGCGAATGCGACCACAGACGGAGTGGTGCGGCCGCCTTCCGCGTTTTCGATGACCGTCGGCTCTCCACCCTCAAGCACGGCCATGGCCGAGTTGGTGGTTCCGAGGTCGATTCCGATTGTCTTAGCCATAGTGCTGTACTGCTCCCAGGGGTGGGGGATTTACAAGTAGTTGAGAGTATTGTAGGCGATCGCTGTAGAAAATCTAAGTGTGGGTGTTATAGATCTGTGAAGTTGACTCCGATCTTGGGGCAGATCGACTCAAGCGGGCACGCCGGACACTCCGGCGCCCGCTTGTGGCAGGTGTTCCTGCCGTGCCGGATCAGGTTGACGTGTTCCTCGTGAGCGAGCTCCGGCGGGGTCCAGGCGGCGATCGCGTCGTGCATCGCTTCAAAGGACGCCTTCTCGCGGAAGAGCCCGAGCCGCGTGCCGACGCGCCCGACGTGCGTGTCCACCGGGATGTCCGGCAGGCCGTAGGCAAACAGCAGCACGCAGGCCGCCGTCTTGCGCGCCACGCCGGGAAGCGTGCAGAGGTACCCGCGCGAGACCGCGAGCGGCGAGTACATCATCCAGTCAAGATCGATTTCGCGCGCGCGCGTCCAGCGGCCGTCAGGGTCGGCGCCCTCAGGGAGCGGATCGGTCGCCACGCGATCAAGAATCTGCTTCATCCGCTTTGACTTGACGACGCTGATCCCGCCGGGCGCGATCGCAGCCTCGATCTCCTCGACCGGCGCGGCGCGCACCGCCTCCCAGGTGTCCCAGCGCTCTTCGACCCGGGTGTAGGCGACGTCGCGGTTGCGGTCGTTGGTGTTCTGACTGAGCAGGGTGAGCACCAGTTCTCCGACCGGATCGTGGTGGGGCTTGGGTACCGGGATCCCGTAGTGGGCGCGCAGGCGACGCCGGATCGCGGCGAGACGACGCTTGTCCGGGAGCTCGATCGGCGCGGGTGCCATCGCGCAAAACTATCCTCCGGTGCCATGGAGCACCAGGAAAAGATCGCCGGGCTGGAAGTCTTCTGGCGTTCGGTCGATCCCACGACGGACGTCCCGACGCTCTACGTGCACGGAGTGCCGACCAACTCGGACGAGTGGGCGCCCTTCCTTGAGAAGACCGGAGGCGTCGCGCTGGACCTCCCGGGATTCGGCCGCAGCGAAAAACCGATGCACTTCGACGGATCGATCGGTTCCTACAACGCACTGCTCCAGGCCTTCATCGCGCAGCTCGGCTGGGACCGCTTCAACGTCGTCGTCGAGGACTGGGGCGGCCTCGCACTGGTTACAGCGCAGGAACTCCATGAACGGGTCAACCGCGTCGTGATCATCAACGCTGTTCCGCTGCTGCCGGGCTACAAGTGGCACCGTCTCGCGCGGGTCTGGCGCACGCCGTTCCTCGGCGAGCTCGCGATGGGCCTCACGACCAGGACGATCGCCGAATTTCTCAGCCGCGAAGCCCGGCCAGACCGCAAGCCGCTGCCTGAGGCGATGATCGAGTCGGTCTGGGAGCATCTGGACCACGGCACCCAGCGCGCGATCCTCAAGCTCTATCGCTCGGCGCCGCCGAAGGTCCTCGCAGCGGCCGGCGAGCGCTTCAGCCAACTGACTGCGCCGACGCTGGTGATCTGGGGCGAGCAGGATCCCTACATACCGACCAGGTTCGGTGCGCTCTACTCGGAGACGATTCCGAACGCGCGCCTTGAGCTGCTCCCGGACGCCGGCCACTGGCCGTGGCTTGACCGGCCGGACGTGATCGACATGACGGCGAGTTTCCTCGCCGGCGTCGAATCAGACTCGTAGCCCGATGCTCGAACGCACCAAGAACCTCGTGCGGGTCAATTCCGGTCCGCTGCTCCTGGCCCTCGCGCTGAGCGCGTTGTACTTCCTGCTCGACCTGCGCGGCGGCGACCTCGCGGCGCACCTCTACCGCGCCGAGCTGGTCAAGAACGACGGCTTCTTCGTCTGGAACTACAACTGGTACGGCGGGCACTATGTCGTCTCCTACGGCGTGATCTTCCCGGCGCTCTCGGCGACGATCGGCGTGCGACTGGCCGGGGCGCTGGCGTACCTGCTCGGTGTGTTCCTGTTCTCGATCCTCGCGCGTGAAGTCTTCCCGCCGCGCGGGGCAAAGGCGGCCTCGTATGTCTTCGCCCTGGTCTTCAGTGCGACGCTGGTGATCGGCCAGTTGCCCTATGCGCTTGCACTGGCGATCGGGCTCGCCGCGCTGATCGCCGCCGCGCACGGGCGCAGCTGGATCGCCGCGTTCCTGGCGCTCAACTGCGCCCTGACCAGCCCGCTGGCCGCGCTCTTCATCTCGTTCATCGCCTTCACGGTCTGGCTGGGCGGGCATCCCTGGGAGACGCTGCGCACGGCGCGCCATGCGTTCCGCACGATCTGGGAATCGCCCAACCACGCCTACCTGGTGGTCGCCGTCGCCACCGTGCTGCCGGCGACGATCGTTTCACTGCTCTTCCCGGAGGGCGGCGCGCAGCCCTTCGTGTTCGCCTCGTACTTCGTCGCGGTCGCGGCCACGGCGTTCTTCTGGCTGATGGTGCGCGACTCCCTGACCGGCGATGCCCGGCGCATGCTCGGAACCGGAGTTGTGCTCTACCTGATCTTCCTCACGGCCAACGAACTGATCCCGTCGCCGATCGGCGGCAATGCGATCCGCCTGGGGATGGTGCTCTTCCCGACGATCGCCGCCGCCGCGCTCTGGCCGCGGTCGGGCAGGTATGCGCTGGCTGTGATCGTTCCGCTGCTGTGCTGGCAGGGAGCGACGGCAGTGTGGGCGATCGTCACGATTGACGACACGGCCGACCCGCACTATTTCGCACCGGTCAACCGCTTCTTCGACAGCCACCGCAAAGACGACGACAAGGTCGAGGTCGTGTTCACTCGCAACCACTTCGAGGCTGCCTACGTTGCGGATCGTCACCCGATCGCGCGCGGTTGGGAGCGCCAGCTCGACACCAAGTACAACTCGCTCTTCTATGACGGCACTCTTAATCCGCGAACGTACGCGCGCTGGTTGATCGACAACGACGTGCGCTGGGTGGCCCTGCCCAGAGCAGCGACGCTCGACTACTCGGGTCGCGACGAGGCCGAGCTGATTCGCGCCGGGCTGCCGTACTTGGATCGGTCCGCGCAGTTCAAGAACTGGGAGATCTACAAGGTCACGCTGCCCAGGTCCTCCGAAGCCGGGCCGAACTTCCGCGACAACGATCCGACCAAGGGGTTCTCGATCAAGCCCGAGCACTGGGGCGTCACAGACACCCGGATTCGCTGGCAGCGCTTCCTGCGTCCGTCCTACGGTTGCCTGCGCGGCAGCGACGACGGCTACCTGCAGGTCGTGCTCCCGTCCAAGGGAAGTAAGGACGCCGGGGCGGTATCTTCCGTCCCGCCAGTGGTCACGGTCACTTCTGACTTCTCGCTCGGTCGCCTGGTCGGCGGCGGTTACGTGTGCGCAGAGGGCTGGACCACAGATGAAGAAGGCGATCCCGTACGCGTGACGCCAGAAACCGACAGTCAACGAGTCCTCTGATGAGCGAACCACGCCCGATCCTTTCCGACGCAGCCCGCAACCGGCTGATCGAGTCGCGCCTGACCCCGAACTTCATTTCGATGATCGGCCTGATCGGCAATCTGATCGCCGTCGGCTTCATCTTCAAGGGCTGGTGGATCGCAGCTGGTTTCGCTTTTGCGATCGGCTCGGCGATGGACCTGCTCGACGGCAAGTACTCGCGCATGAGCGGCAAGGCCACACTGTTCGGAGCGTTCCTCGACTCATCGCTGGACCGCATCGAGGAAGGCGTGGTGCTGGCCGCAATTGCATGGCAGTTCGCCGAGTACGGCGACTCCGCAGCTGTCACTGCCGTGGTGCTTGCGGTCACCGGTTCGATCATGGTCTCGTACACGCGAGCCCGCGCCGAGGCGCTCGGGATCGAGTGCAAGGTCGGCATCGCTTCGCGCGCTGTGCGCGTCGTGATCATCTCTGTCGGACTCTTCCTGGCCGACATCGTGATCTCCGGACACGAGCTCGCGATCCTCAAGGGCGCGATCTACGTGCTCGCGGTGATGTCGCTGTTCACGATGCTCCAGCGCATCTTCCACGTTTACAAGCAGTCGAAAATTCTCGACGCACAGAAGGCTGCGACCGGGGCTTAGCAACCAGTTCGCTGTAACCGGGGCACGGATCTGGTGTCTCACGCTCTATCCTCCGCTGACCGGCAGCGCGCCATTTTTTCTGCGGCGCCGCGCCCCAGCGATTGACAGACACAATCCCCTCTGGAAGGAAACCTGCAGTGACACCTGCACCCAAAGCTTCGACCAATGGCTCAGGCCGTTACCAATCGGACAAGGTTCGCGTCGCCATCATCGGCGTCGGCAACTGCGCCAGCGCATTCGTGCAGGGCGTCGAGTACTACAAGAACGCCAAGCGCGGCGAAGAAGTTCCGGGCCTGATGCACGTCGACCTCGGCGGATACCACATCTCCGACATCGAGTTCTCGGCCGCCTTTGACATCAACGTCAAGAAGGTCGGCAAGGACCTCGGCCAGGCCATCTGGGCCGACCCGAACAACACGATGAAGTTCGCGAAGGTTCCGAAGAACCTCGGCGTGCCGGTCCACCGCGGCATGACCCACGACGGTTTGGGCAAGTACCTCAAGCAGCGCATCACCAAGGCGCCGGGCGAAACCGCCGACATCCAGCAGATCCTGAGGGACACGAAGACCGACGTCGTCGTCTCGTACCTGCCGGTCGGTTCTGAAGACGCGACCCGTTGGTACGTCGAGCAGATCCTCGAAGCCGG
>JAEMRJ010000100.1 GCA_016463365.1 Thermoleophilaceae bacterium
AGCGTGAACGTCACCTACAACGACACGACCAAGCCGGTGGTGACGATCAACACGCCAACGCCGAACCAGGTCTTCACGACCAGCACGGCGACGCTGAGCTATGTCGCGTCCGACAACATCGGGGTGACGAGCTGCACCCGTGCCAACAACTCTTCCGTCTCGCTTGTCCCCGGCCCCAACACGATCAGCGTTTCCTGCTCCGATGCAGCCGGCAACTCTGCCACGGCAAGTGTGACCGTCACCTACAACGACACGACCAAGCCAGTGGTCACGATCAGCGCCCCCACTCCGAACCAGGTCTTCACGACCAGCACGGCGACGCTGAACTACAGCGCTTCGGACAACGTCGGCGTCGCCAGTTGCACCCGGGCCAACAACTCTTCCGTCGCGCTCAGTCCCGGCCCGAACACGATCAGCGTTTCCTGCTCGGATGCCGCCGGCAACTCTGCCACGGCAAGTGTGACCGTCACCTACAACGACACGACAAATCCGGTCGTGACGATCAACACGCCGACGCCGAACCAGGTGTTTACGACCAGCACGGCGACGCTGAGCTATGTCGCGTCCGACAACATCGGGGTGACGAGCTGCACCCGTGCCAACAACTCTTCTGTGGGGCTCGTTCCCGGTCCGAACACGATCACGGTGACCTGCTCGGACGCCGCTGGCAACTCGACGAGTGCAAGCGTGAACGTGACCTACAACGACACGACAAATCCGGTCGTGACGATCAACACTCCGACGCCGGATCAGGTCTTCACGACCGGTACGGCGACGCTTTCTTACGTCGCGTCAGACAACATCGGCGTCACCAGTTGCACGCGGGCCAACAACTCTTCCGTCGCACTCGTCCCCGGCCCTAACACGATCAGCGTTTCCTGCTCGGATGCTGCCGGTAACTCGGCAAGTGCGAGCGTGAACGTCACGTATGACGCTCCCGACATGATCAAACCGGTCGTGACCATCGTCTCGCCCACTCCGAACCAGGTCTTCACGACCAGCACGGCGACGCTGAGCTATGTCGCGTCCGACAACGTCGGCGTCACAAGCTGCACGCGGGGCAACAACTCTTCCGTGGCACTTGTTCCCGGTCCGAACACGATCAGTGTGACCTGCTCGGACGCCGCTGGCAACTCGACGAGTGCAAGCGTGAACGTCACCTACAACGACACGACAAATCCGGTCGTGACCATCAACGCCCCCACTCAGAACCAGGTCTTCACGACCGGCGTTGCGACGCTGAACTACAGCGCTTCGGACAACGTCGGCGTCACAAGCTGCACCCGGGCCAACAACTCTTCTGTGGCGCTCATTCCCGGTCCGAACACGATCAGCGTTTCCTGCTCGGATGCCGCCGGCAATTCCGCCACGGCAAGCGTGAACGTGACATACAACGAACCCGACACGACAAAGCCGGTCGTGACGATCAACACGCCGACGCCGAACCAGGTCTTCACCTCGGACACGGCGACGCTCAGCTACAGCGCCTCCGACAACATCGGGGTGACGAGTTGCACCCGCGCCAACAACTCTTCCGTGGCGCTCGCTCCCGGGCCGAACACGATCAGCGTGACCTGCTCTGATGCCGCTGCCAACTCGACAACCGCGACGGTTGACGTGACATACAACGCGCCCGACACGATCAAACCGGTTGTGACGATCAACACGCCAACGCCGAATCAGGTCTTCACGACCAGCACGGTGACGCTGAGCTACGTCGCGTCCGACAACGTCGGCGTCACCAGCTGCACGCGGGCCAACAACTCTTCCGTGGCGCTCAGTCCCGGTCCGAACACGATCACGGTGACCTGCTCGGACGCCGCTGGCAACTCGACGAGCGCAAGCGTGAACGTGACCTACAACGACACGACAAATCCGGTCGTGACCATCAACGCTCCGACTCCGGGTCAGGTCTTCACGTCGAGCGCTGCGACGCTGAACTACAGCGCCTCCGACAACGTTGGAATTGCCAGTTGCACGCGGGCCAACAACACCTCCGTCGCGCTCGTTCCCGGTCCGAACACAATCAGCGTTTCCTGTTCAGATGCCGCCGGCAACTCTTCAAGCGCAAGCGTGAACGTCACCTACAACGAGACGACCAAGCCCGTGGTGACGATCAACACGCCAACGCCGAACCAGGTGTTCACGACCAGCACGGCGATCCTGAGCTTTGTCGCGTCCGACAACATCGGCGTCACCAGCTGCACCCGGGCCAACAACTCTTCCGTCGCACTTGCTCCCGGTCCGAACACGATCAGCGTTTCCTGCTCGGATGCCGCCGGCAATTCCGCCACGGCAAGCGTGAACGTGACATACAACGAACCCGACACGACAAAGCCGGTCGTGACGATCAACACGCCGACGCCGAACCAGGTCTTCACCTCGGACACGGCGACGCTCAGCTACAGCGCCTCCGACAACATCGGGGTGGCGAGTTGCACTCGCGCCAACAACTCTTCCGTGGCGCTGGTGCCCGGTCTCAACACGATCAGCGTTTCCTGTTCAGATGCCGCCGGCAACTCTGCCACGGCAAGCGTCGACGTGTCGTACGACCAACCGGACACCACCTCACCGACGGTGACCATCATTTCGCCGACCACAGGCCAGGACTTCACGTCGAGTACGGCGACGCTCAGCTACAGCGCGAGCGACAACATCGGCGTGACCAGCTGCACGCGGGCCAACAACTCGTCCGTCGCGCTGACCCCCGGGTTGAACACGCTCAATGTGATCTGCTTCGACTCGGCCGGCAACTCGGGAACGGCGAGCGTGAACGTGACCTACACAATCCCAGTTCCCACCGGGTCAACCGGCCCTCCGGGTGTCACTCCGACTGAGTCCGTCGCAGCCTTGAACATCTCGCTGTCGGATGTCACTCCCAACAAGTTCGTCGCTTCGCGGACCGGGGGTTCGTTCTCACTTGAAAGCGCACGCGGCGGAGGCAGATTCCGCGTCTCGCTCACTGCAGCAGCGACGGTTCGAGTACGCCTTGAGCGCCTGATCGCGGGCCGCGTGACAGCCTCCGGATGTCGGGTCGCGACGCGTGCGTCGCAAACCAGGCGCGTCTGCACGATCCGCCGCAGCTCGACTCGCTGGCGCACCTTCGGACTGTCGGCCGGAGGCACCACGATTCGGGTCACCGGCCGCGCGGCGGGACGACCACTCGCGGTGGGCCGCTACAGCGTGCGACTCGAACAGGTGAACGGGTCAACCATGCTCCTCGGCAACCCGTTCGTGATCGGACGTTGAGCGTCAGCCGCCGACCGGCGCGACGCCAAGACCCTGAAGCAACATCTCGCGGTTGAAGCTGGTGTCTCCGAGCAGTACGCGGCTTGATGTCGCGCGACGGTAGTAGTAGTGCGCCTCGTGCTCGTAGGTGAAGCCGATGCCGCCGTGCAGCTGGATGTTCGCCTTGGCGACGTCCCAGAATGAATCGCAGACCTGCGCCTTGGCCAGCGGAGCGATCGCCGACAGCTCATCGCGTTGCTCGGCGGCGACCCAACCGGCGTAATAGGCGGCGCTGCGCGAACCCTCAACAGCCATCAGCAGGTCGGCGCAGATGTGCTTGATCGCCTGAAATGAAGCGATCGGGCGGCCGAACTGCACGCGGTCCTTGGTGTAGGTGAGCGCCGTGTCAAAGCAGTGCTGGGCGGCGCCGAGCGATTCTGCGGCCAGCGCAACCGCGCCGAGCTGCATTGTCGGGTTCAGCGTGCTCCAGCCGGCCTCAGGGTCGCCGACGACGGCGCTCGCCGGAACGCGCACGTCGTTGAACTCAAGTGAAGCGAGCTTGCGGGTCGGGTCGACAGCATGGGCCTCACTGCGGGTCAGTCCGGGAGCGTCACCGGGCACGGTCAGCAGGACGATCTCGCCGTCCGCACTGCCGAAGCGTGCGACGGTCACGATCGCGTCGGCTGTGTGGCCGTCGAGCACGTAGCTCTTGGTGCCGTTCAAGATGTAGTCATCGCCGTCGCGCCTGGCGCTGAGCTTCACGTCGGGCGGGATGTACCGCCCGCCGGGCTCGGTGTATGCCAGCGTCGCGGTCTTCTCGCCGGAAGCGATTGCGGCGAGCAGCGCGGCATTGTCGTCGGAGAGCGGCGCGGCCTTCGAGCCCTCGATCAGAGCGTTGGCCGCCAGACAGACGCTCGCAAAGAATGGCGACGGGTAGAGCGATCCACCCATCTGTTCAAGCACGACGATCAGCTCCACGTAGCTGAGGCCGACGCCGCCGAACTCCTCGGGAATGTGCATCCCGGTCCAGCCGAGATCGGCGATCTGTTTGTAGGCCTCGGGGTCGTGGCCGAGCGCAGAGTCGCTCAGTGCGACGACCTGATCGAGCGTTGCAGTCTCTTCCATCAGGCGCTTGGCGCCGGCCTGGATCTCGCGCTGCTCGTCGTTGAATGCGAAGTCCATGCGTCAGCCGCCCTTCTTGATCTCGGAGAAGGGCTGCTCCGCGTCGGTGCGCGGTTCTTTGGGCATCCCGAGGACGCGCTCGCTGATGATGTTGCGCTGAATCTGGTCGGTGCCGCCGTAGATCGATGTCGCGGGCACCACCAGGTTCAGGCGTTCTGCGACTTTCAGGATCTTGTCGTCCTCGGGCGCGCCGAGCGCGCCTGTGCCGGCGATCTTGATCATCAGATCCGCGACGGCGCGCACGAGCAGGTTGTAGGAGAGCTTGCCGGTCGACGCCTCGACGCCTGGGCCGCGGCCCTTCATCAAAGCGGTGGTCACGCGGTAGCCGGTGAACCGGCTGACTTCGTACATCGTGTAGACCCGGGCCAGATCGTCGCGGATCAGCGGGTCGTTGATGGCGCCTGTTCGCTCGGCGAGCTCGATCAGCGCGCGCGGTCCGCGACGGATGAACTTGCCCATGGTTTCGAGCGAGGACTCGGCGTCAGCCTCCTTGAGGTCGATCTCGGCGTCGTCGTCGGAGCCGCCAAGACCGCCGACGCCCAGCGCCATGCGCTCGTTGGCAAGCGTGGTCATTGACACCTTCCAGCCTTCGCCCAGCGCGCCGACGCGTAGCTCGTCAGGGATCTCGACGTCACTCATGAAGACTTCGTTGAAGACGGCCTCGCCGGTCATTTCTTTCAGCGGGACGATCTCTACACCGGGCGCCTGCATGTCCATGATGAAGTAGGTGATGCCCGCGTGCTTGGGCAGCGCCGGGTCGTGGCGCGCCATCAGGATTCCCCAGCGGGCGAGCTGCGCGTGCGTGGTCCAGACCTTCTGGCCGGTGACGTGCCAGGTCTCGCCCTTGAGCTCTGCGCGAGTCTGGATGGCGGCGAGGTCACTGCCGGCGCCCGGCTCTGAGAAGAGCTGGCACCAGACCTCTTCGCCGCGCAGCATCGGCCCGAGGAAGCGCGCCTTCTGCTCTTCGGTGCCGTGGGCGATGATCGTCGGCCCGGCCATCGGCACGCCGATTCCGGTCGGAGGCGGCTCGGCGCCGATCTTCTGGCGCTCCTGATTGAAGATGATCGCCTCAGAGGCGCTCGCGCCGCGACCGCCGTACTGCTCGGGCCAGAGCGGAGCGGCCCAGCCGCTGTCGGCGAGCACCTTGTACCAGTCGGTCTGGCTGATGCCCGGTCTGTGGTTGGCCTCGAGCCAGCCACGGATCTCTTCGCGGAGTGTCGCCTCATGAGGCGTGTCTCGCAGGTCCATGGGCGGGAGTCTATTGCTGCCGAGCCGCAGCGGCTGCGGCGGCGATCCGCTGCGCAATCGCCTCAGGCTGTTCTTCCTGCAGGAAGTGGCGTCCGGAGACGGCGGTGAAATTCGCACCGGGCATCAGTCGACGCGCATCTGCGCCGAACCGGCCCAGCGACAGCGCCGGGTCATCCTTTCCCCAGACGATCTCGATCGGAAAGTCCGCCCCGCGAAGGAGTTCGACGTACCTGCGCTGCTTCTCGGCGGTGGTCTCAAAGCCGCGCATGATCTTCAGGAACGCCTTCCCGCCATCGTCGAGCTTCAGCTGGCGCGCGTACACGCCGACGTCTGTCGCTTTGAACGCGTGAGGATTTTTCACGCCGACCCCCCACATCAGCGGGACCATCGAGAAGCGGTTGAGCATCGCCAGCCATGCCTCTCCGACGACCGGCGTGCCGAACGGGCGCATCACCCACGGCTTCTTGAAACCGTCCACCGCGATCATCGTGTTCAAAATCGTCAACGACCTGATTCGAGTCGGATCGGCCGCTGCCAGTTCAAGGCCGACCGGCCCACCGATGTCATGAATCACCAGGTGAAATCTGTCAAGACCAAGTGCGTCCGCCGCGGCGACAGCGAACTGACCGAGCCCGCTCCAGCTGTAGTCGAAGTCGACTGGGCGTTCGGCAAATCCGAGACCCGGCAGATCGAACGCGATCGCCCGCAAACCCTTCTCGGCCAGGGCATCTGCGACCTTGCGATAGAGAAACGAAGACGCTGGCACGCCGTGCACCAGCAGGACCGGCTCGCCTTCGCCGACCTCGTAGACGAAGCTGCGCACGCCAGCCGCCTCAAACGTGCGACCGCGCTCGCGATGCCTTGCCATCGCTGCCGAAGTGTCTGCGCTCAGGCTCATCAGGCGCCGGTCGAGAGTGAGTCGAATTCAGTGGTCGCCATCGGCTCAAGGTCGTCGGCGGTCGTGACCTCGGCCAGGTGGGCGGTGTCGTTCAAACGCACCAGTCGCCCGGTCCCGTCGGGCTCGACGAGAAACTCGGTGATCGACGCGTTTCCGATCGACATGATCCGTCCAAATTCAGCCGCCGGCATCCCGAGCAGATGGCACGTCGCAAGCCGGATGCAGCCACCGTGCGTCACTGCGACAACGGTCTGGTCCCGGTAGGTCGCGGCCAGTTCGGTGATCACGCCGCCGACACGCACCATTGCATCGGCATAGGTCTCGCCATCGTCCCAGCCCTCGATGCCCTCGATCCGCCATCGCGTCCAGGCTTGCGGGTTCTCGCGCTCGACCTCTTCGCGGGTGATCCCCGTCCAGGATCCGACGTCCACTTCGCGCAGGTCTTCGCGACGCGAAATCTTCAGTCCGACGGAACCGGCCAGAGCGTCCGCGGTCAGGTAGGCGCGCTCAAGATCCGACGCGACGATCGCATCCACGCCTTCATCGACCAGCCGCGCGGCAACATGTGCCGCCTGACGGCGACCAAGTTTGGAGAGCGGCGGGTCGGCCTGGCCCTGAAGTCGGCCGATGGCGTTCCACTCACTCTCGCCGTGACGGACGAGCAGGAGTCTCACTCGAGTGAGATTACGTCCAGCGGTAGACCGAGTTCCTCGCGGATCGAATCATCGAACGCCCCGGGGTCGGGAATCGACTTGTCCGGGTTGTGATGCGCGATCACCACGCCGTCGACTTCGTGAGCGCGGCCGACCTCGATCACCTCGCCCTCGAGATCCTCACCCGCGACCCATTCATGTTCGATCTCGACACCCTCTTTGCGCAGACCGTCCACGCGGTCATCAAGCGAGGTCAGGTACGGACTGTCGACGGATCGCTCGTTGCCCCAGCGGTCGGAGCGTGGCGTGACGAGCACGAAGTCGCGGTCCTCATCGAGCGAGCGCACGCGAGCGTCGTCGAGCACCGCGGCCAGCGTGTCATCGTCGAAGGCGACGATCATCCAGGTCATCAGCCGATCATAAGGCCGATCGCTCGGGAGTGCGGCGGCGTTCGGTGCAATCTGCACGCTAGGGTTGTCGCCGCAGATGGATGTGAATCTTCACGCACCGGAATCCCACCCCGACCGCAACCTCGCGCTCGAGCTGGTCCGCGTCACCGAAGCCGCCGCGTTGGCTTCTGCCCGCTGGGTGGGCCACGGCGACAAGATCGCCGCAGACCAGGCCGCAGTGGACGCGATGCGCTTTGTTCTGGACTCCGTCCCGATGAACGGCGTGGTCGTGATCGGCGAAGGCGAAAAAGACGAAGCCCCGATGCTCTACAACGGCGAGCAGATCGGCGACGGCAGCCCGCCAGAGGTCGACATCGCAGTGGACCCGCTCGAGGGCACCACGCTGACCGCCAAGGGGTTCCCTTCAGCGCTCTCGGTAATTGCACTTTCTGAGCGCGGCACGATGTTTGACCCGGGCCCGTGCGTCTACATGGAAAAGATGGCCGGCACCGACGAGATCGCCGACCTCCTGGACCTCGACCGCCCGATCGGCGAAACACTCGAGCTGATCGCAGCCCGCAAGAGCAAGACAGTTTCCGACGTACTCGTGATCATGCTCGACCGCGAGCGTCACATGCCGCGCGCCGAAGAGATTCGCAAGGCCGGCGCACGCATCCGCTTCATCACCGACGGCGATGTCTCCGGCGCCCTGATGGCCGTTTCCGACCGCTCGCCCGTTGACCTTTTGTGGGGCATCGGCGGAACGCCCGAAGGCGTGATCGCCGCTGCCGCGATCCACTGCATGGGCGGCCGCCTGGTCGGGCGCCTCTACGCGCGCAACGACGACGAGAAGCAGCAGGCACTCGATGGTGGCTATGACCTCGAGGGAGTCCTGACCGAGCACGACCTGGTCACCGGCGAAGACGTCTTTTTCGCCGCCACCGGCGTGACCGACGGCGACATGCTCCAGGGCGTTCGCTACCCGC
>JAEMRJ010000101.1 GCA_016463365.1 Thermoleophilaceae bacterium
TGAAATCGGGGGCGGTATCGCCAATGGTCAGTGCCATGGAGTGGTCGTCCTTGTGAGCGCGGGCTACGGGTGCGGAAGACTCTCAGGAAAGACGCAATTCGTCTGAAACCCTGAGGGGTATGCGGCATTTAGACTAGAGCATCCTCTGTTGGTGCGCGAGAGAAGCGGCCTAAAGGGGGACTTCTCCGACGAGACGGGAGGGCGCTACTCCCGTCAGACCTTCACGCGGGCACGGATCGCTTCGCCCTCGGCCCGCGAAGTCACGGTCAGCGTGCCACCGAGCCGTCGAAGCAGGGCAGTCTCCTTGGCCGAGAGGCGAAGCTTCACGGGCGCCGACGCGCCGGCCGCCATCACGACCGACTGTTTGGCGAGGAGGCGGCCGTTCGCGGCACGTACGACGGCGTCCAGCCGACAACGAGTGACGCAGGCGACCCGGGCAACGACGCGCCGTCCGCTGGCCACCAGCCTCGGGGCACCAAGTAGCCGAGCCGGAGCGATCTTCGGTTCGCTGACGGGGATCGCCGCGGCAGACTCCACCGTTGTGGCAGGCCCAGCACCTGCAGCAGGCCCGACCCGGGCCGCTGAGAAGGTAACGACCGGCCCACCCCCCGGGTCCGCTGGGACTGAGCCGGCCTGGGCGTCGATGACGAACTCCACGGTGGCGGAGTTGTTGGCGTTGGAGGGATCGACCGTCGCACTGTCGACCTCGACCGTGTTGGTGAGCAGGCCCGGCGGCTCCACCGGGGCCGAGGTCACCACGCCGACGCAGAGCAGGTCGATCTTTGCTGCCACAGGACCAGCGGCGGTGTTGTCAAACCAAAAGGTACGTGTTCTGGGGCGCGGCTCGTGGCCGTTGATGGGTCCGTCGAACGTGGCGACGAGCCCCTTCTCCAGCTCGCCGCAATCCAAACTCAGTTCGCTGCTACCTGGCGGGACCTCCGCCGTCCGGGCCGGATGGCTGAACGCGAGAAGGTGATCGTGACCGGACGCCGTCGCCGTGCGGTTGCGCAACTGCCTTACCGAGGCCGAGATCTGGGCATCGGCAGTGACGTCGAACGCCAGACGCCATCCTTGTGCGGTCTGCTCAGCACCGATCAGCCTGGCAGCGCCGCTGACGATGGCGTAGCTCGGTGCGATAGCGGTGTAGTCCAGATCCACCGGCAGGTCGATGGTCCGACGGCCGACGGCGAGCGTTTGGGTCGTCATCGGCTGGTCGGCGCTCACGAGCGTGTGCTGGTGGTTGCCGTCACCTCCCGTGGTGGCGTTCCCGAGGCAGGTGACGTAGCCATGCCCCTGCGCCCGGCCGCTGGCGCCGTTTGCAACCCGGAACGAGTAGGCGGACGGACTCGTGGCCTGCGTGCGCAGCACCCGCACGTCGGCGAGCGTTCCTGTGCCCTGGTCGACGGTCTCAACGTGGAAGCTCCCATCCGTGGCGATCATGCCGCTCGGGCAGGCAACGGTGAGGTCGGCGGTCTGGTGGGGGTCCATCGCGAGGTAGCCGTCTTGCTTGTCGACCGTGAGCTGATGGCTGTGGCCGTCCGTGCCGACTGGCACCCCGCGCGCCTTGCCGGAGACGGTCCGGTTCGCGCTCTGCCCAGGCCCAAGGTCGCCGACGACGCATCGAACGGTCTGCCCCACGACCGTGCAGCCCGGGGCGTCAAGGATCTCAACCTGGAAGGGCACGACGTCGGTTATCACCACGTCTCGCGAGACGGACGGGCCGTTGTTGCGCACGCCGAGGTCGAAGACGATCGTGCTGCCACCACTGACGGAGGTCGGACTCGCCGACTTGCTGGCCACGAGGTCGGCTCGGGTGATCACGTCGATGGTCACGGAGCCGGTGTCGTTGCCCGGGTTGGTGTCGGGCCAGTCCGAGGAGCCGCGCGCACTGTTGGTGAGGGGACCATCCGGCTCAGCTGGCGAGATCAGGGTCCGGAATGTGATCTCGCGTCGGGCGCCGGGAGCGAGCGTGCCGAACTCGCAGGTCAATGTGCGACCCGCGACGCCACAGCGGGAGTCGAGTTGGTCGATCGCGATGACCGCCGGCGAAACCTCGTCGGTGATCCGCACGTCGGGCGTGGCGAAATGGCCGTCGTTGATCACCGCGATCGTCCACGTCACGTGCCTACCCGCGACCACGGTCGGAGTGCTGGCCGACTTCTCGACCCGGATGTCTGTGACCTTCTGGTTGCCGAAGTCGTGGCCGCCGAAGGTGTGGTCGGCCGCGCCGTACCCGACGGCTACCGCTGACGGAGCTGCGGTTTGGCGGTACCCGATGGGCACGTCCTCGCGCAGCGTGTAGGTGCCCGGGCCGAAGGCGGCGTTGGCCTCTGCGTTGAGCTCGAAGCGGTAACTGCCGTTGGCAGCCGTGTTCATCGACGCGACTTCGTGGCCGTCGCGGAGCAGATGAATGCGAACGCCACCAATGCCGCCCTCACCACCGTCACGGTGCCCGTTTCCGTTGAGGTCCTCATATTTGATGCCAGAGATGCTCGGCACCGGCCCGGCGCGGGTGCCGGTTTGCGAGAAGTTTCCACACGCGAGTGAGATGAAACCGTCGCCCCAGATCTTGGCTGTCGTGGGTCCATTCCAGTCGTCTTGCGGTGCGTACCCGAAGCCCACGTTATTGGTCCCGAGGCCGCAGAGTGTGCCATTGGCATGAGGGGTTACACAGCCGGCGTGTTTGCGAGCCCCAAGATCTCCGCGCACCTGACGCGGCGCCCACAGCATGAAATTGCGGTCAAAGCCGAACTGTCGGTAGAAGTTCTGAACGGCAGGCTCACCAAACCGTTCAAGTCCGAGCAGGTTGCCGCAGCCCGGGTGCAGGATCGAGCGCTGGCTGAGGGGTGCGCCGTTGAAGATCTGCGACTCCGAGCCGCACACGTAGGCCGCCTCGCTCGGGTAGGCCGCATGAGCTGCAGTTGCTCCACTGAGCAGAGCCAGCAGACCAACGAGTGCGGCCAGCATCATTCGCAACGGTCGACACGTCCTGCGCCCCAGCATTGATGTCCCCCTCAGAACGCCTTGTCGCTCAACCGGCCACTGCCGACCGGGGACGCATGCTACACAGAGCTTCCCACCATCACTAGGCGCGGATACGCGCTGATCACAAACCCGATGTTCTCTGTCCACCGTCTCACTGACGGTCACGCTGCCAGCGAGCCGCCGAAGATCTGCCAAGCCAGCAGCGACTTGGCCACCAGACTCAGGACGAGATACGCCTTCTCGCCGAACAGGTAGTCCCGCCACGGGCCGATCTGGCGGTACTGCAGCCACTGGTTCACGCCGAAACTCATGAAGAGCACGAAGAGCGACGCCACGATCCCGTACACGAAGCCCGGAGGCGACTCGGCGCCGATCGTGTTGATCAGGATCGCGACCCAGGGCGCGATGCCGGCGATCGTGCCGAACCAGAACGGGAGCATGGTCGTCTTGGTTCGGGCGGGCGGGTTCATGAGCTCCTGAAGCCAGCCGAACAGGATCATCGCCACGTTGGCGCCGATGATCGCCACGATCGCCGTGACGTCGGTGATCCCGTTGTAGAACGCGATCAGGATGAGCATCAGCGTCGCGCTGACCGAGTATTCGATCCAACGGAACCGGTTGATGCCGGCCGCCAGGTCGCGCTCGTAGCGCTCCCGCAGCACCGTGGCAGTGAGCAGGTGGTCGATCGCCGCCAGGATCAAGAACAGAGCGATCGCGGGACCGATGGCTACGTCGAACCACTCCTGCGGAGCAGGCTGCGCCGAGCCAGGAGGACCTTCCGGGAACGAGGTGGTGACGGCGATAGAGAAGCCGCTGGCCAGCAGCAGCACAGCGAGCGCCTGGGCACCGTGGAGCAGCGCGAGGCCAAGGTTCCAGCGGCGCAACGACGTGAGGCGCTGGGCTGGGAGCGCGCCGTCGGGAGTCCGCTCGGCGGTGGTCGGTGCGGGCGGTGTGTCCATCGCGGTCGACGCTAACGCGCCCAGGCCGTCGGCGCGCCAACCAACGCAAGGACAACCTCGGTCGCGCCTGCCCGAAGCGCAGCACGGCTGCGTTTCGGTGCTGCCCGGTAGCGGCGGCGCGGCACGCCTCGTTCAACCCGCTCGACGGGCCGTCGGACGCGATCATGCCGCTGCACCAGCTTCCAGAACGAGCGAAGCCCCGCACCTGCGGGGCTTCATGCGTGAGGGGTGAGCGACGGGGCTCGAACCCGCGACCGCCTGGACCACAACCAGGAGCTCTACCAACTGAGCTACGCCCACCGCGCCGAGCGGATGATAGCGAGGCGGAGCAGCGGCAGCGATGCGGCTGGCCGTGAGGCCTTACGCGGCTGGTTTGGCGGCCCCGACGAACTGCATCAGTCCGCGGATCTCGCGACGCACGGCAGTGAGGCCCGCGCGGTTCAGCGCCGCGGAGATCTCGTCTGGATCGAACCAGCGAAAGCCCGAAAGCGGCCGCCCCAGGTCGATCAACGGCCGCAAGGGACCGGGCGCGCGGTGGCAGGTGGTGAGGATCGCGACGCGCCCGCCGGGAGCGAGCACGCGCGCGAGCTCGTCGATCACGGCAAACGGCCGGTCCACGAGGTAGAGCGTGCCGAAGCACGAGACCGCATCGAAGGCACCGTCGGCAAACGGCAGCATGGCGCCGTCTGCGCGGACGTACGCCACGTTCGGCGCGGTCGTGTCTGCGACGGCCCGCTCGAGCATCCCGCGCGCGGCATCGACGCCGACGGCGAGTCCATCCGGACCGATCGACTCAACCAGGCGGCGCAGCGTGTTTCCGGGGCCGCACCCCACGTCGAGAATGCGGTCCCCGGGCCGCAGCTCCAGAAGGGTGCGCATCATGTCGGCCTCGTCGGCCTCGGAGATGCCCGCCGTCGCAGCTCCGAACAGCGCGGGGCGCCAGAGCCGCTCGTAGATCACCGGCAGCAACGAGGACTCCATCAGGGCCTGGGAGCCCGAGCGCGAGACGATGTCGTCGCCGAGGGTGTCGAGGTAGCCGCCGCTCTGCTTGGCCACAGCGCGGTCGCCAATCAGAGCCCGTACGGCCGCGGTGGCCGCGGGCTCTTCCCACGCAACGACCGGCCGCGGCACCGCGCGGCGAGGTGATGCAGCGCGGCGGGCGCGAGCAGGGGAGCGCGTCGAAGTCACGGACACCAGCGTAGAAGGACGCAAGGTGACCACTGGACGGGTCGCTGACGGCCGGCGGCCGAGCACCCCCGGCAGGCGCACCTTGGAACTATCAAGGCAGGGTTGAGACTCCGGGAACTGACCGATGTTGTCGCTGCTGCCAGGGCCCGCCCGAGACCCAAACCAGCCACTTCCCCGGCTGCAAAGCGGCCTGGCTGGATGGCCGACTTGGTCTGCGACGTGCTGCGAAACGCCCCCAAACCACTTCGCCCCATCGAGATCCGTCTGCAGCTCGAAGCACGACTCGGGCACGCCGTGAACAAGGGCACCGTGCTCTACGTCCTGCAGCAAAGCCAGCTTGCCAAGTCGGGCAAGATCATCAGGCTCGATGGTGGTACCTACCTGCTCGACGAACCCAACGCGCCATCGCCCTCGGACCGCGACTGAGCCCGACGCCGACGAAGCCCATCAACGACGAGATCGTCGAGCGGCAGCAGCAGCGGGGGCGGAGGATCACCTCGAGCAATCGCGCGCTCACGGCGAGCCACATTGAGCTACGCCCACGCCAACTTCTCGTAGTCAGGCACAGCTCGACGAACACCCGTGATGCAAAGCACTCCCCCACGCCCATCCGATGAATACCTCCGGGTGAACGGACGACCTTCAACGTGCCGTAACGCTACGTGCGCCACAGCCCGCGCGAACCGAGCCTGACGACTCGGCCTGGGCTTCGGCTTGGATCTCGATCGACGCTTACGTTTCGGCATGCCCCCATCGTGCGCGCACCAAACACGGCTAGCGGCAAGAAATCTCGTTGCAGAGCAATGCAAGCCCCCACGCTGATCTGGCGATCGATGTGAAAAGCACGACGATCTACTTGCCGACGACGAAGGCCACGCTGAAGCGCGCTCGAGTGACCGCCACGTAGAACCGGTGCGGATCCTTCAACTTCGAGACGTCGCCGTGCTGCAGGTACTGGAGCATCGGCTTCGTCGGAAAGATCAGAACTCGATCGAACGTGCTCCCTTTTGAGACGCCGAAGTTCATCGCTGGATAGCCCAGCGTGTTCGAGGTCTTCTTGTTGCGGAGTACCTGCGGTTGGTAGTCCTTCACGTACCGCGGAACCTCACTTTCGCGAAGCTTGAATATGCCGTCGTGCCCGGTGCGATCGTGATTGGCTGAGCCCATCGCTGGCTCTGACGGAAAGAGCGCACTGGCAAAATCGCAGATCTCCTGATTGCAGCGAGCGCTCTCGTGACGGTCCTCCCGAACGCACAGACTGCTGCGTTCAGAGAGCCAATCTGCAAATCCGGCTCCGCGATACTTCTTGTTTCGGCTCGTGTCGCTCGTGGAGTAAGTGAACTGGCGGGGGTCGCCGACCAGCAACACCTCGAGATCAGCGGCGAAGAGTCGATCAAGCAGATCCAAGTCGTGCCCGACTAGGTCCTGAACCTCGTCGATGCAGATGCAATCGAACATCGACTCGAGGCGCTTGATGACGAGACCGCCCGAGCGCTGGTCTGCTTCGCAAACGAGATCAGCCAAGGTATCTCGATATACGTCCTTGTTTGAGTCGAGAAAGTACTGACCGGGCTTTGCTCGAGGCGTCTTGAAGTATCGACTGCCAACGAAGTTGAGGCCACCAATGAACCCAATGCGATCGAAGACGTACGACTGGTACGGACGGATCCCGTCGTTGAGGAGCAACGAGTACCAGCTACGTATTGCCACGTTGCTTGGGACGACTCCTCCGGCTTGCGCGGCAAGCCGCTGTTCGAGCTGAGCGAGGTTTTGGGTTGTGTAGGTCGTGACGAGTACCCGTCGATCCGGGTCCGCAAGTGCGTGATCAATGATCGTTTGGGTCTTTCGGGCGCCAGCGGCGGCGATGACCGCGCGATGCCTAGGCGACCGCATCCTGGATATACGCCGGCAACGTGATGGCGTCCTGACTCTCGAAGATCTTGAGGGCGACCTCCGTCTTGTTCGCCTTCATGTGTTTGATCAAGGCGTCGTCGTCTGAATAGTTCTTCCCGAGAACCTCATTTACGACCGCTCGCGAAGCGCTCGTGACAATCTGCGGCTCAAGAGTTTCGCCGTCCGAGGGCGCACCGACGTGAACCGTGATCCCAGGCGATTTCGTATATCTCGCAAAGCGCAGCTCCACGTCAGTGATCGAATCACCGTCGCAGTCCGTGACCACCGCCACCGTCTTGCCGAGGGGCATTGCGATGTCCAGGAAACGCTTGTGCGAGAGACCCCGGACATTGATGACGTCGATGCCATCTTCAAGCGGAAGCTTGCCGTGGACGTCGCGGTACGCACGCTGGATCACTAGCTCGTCGGACGGACCCTCAACGAGAATTGCGCGGCGAGCCAGAACGATCCTCAAGGTGTCGTAGCCCGAGAGCTTCTTGAAGTACTTCTGGGTGTCGTGCGCAAGACTCCCGATTCGGACTGCGCTCGCGCCGCCATTGAGAAGGACCAGCTGCTCCAGGCCGAGCTTGTTCAGTACGTAGGAGCTGTGGGTCGTGACAAAGATCTGTTTGCCGACGCACTTCTCGGCGATCTTGCGAACCAGTGCATTGAGCGAACCTGGTGATAGGTGATTCTCGGGCTCTTCGATGAGCACGACGTGGGTCGCCTCGATCCGACGATTGAGGGCCAGCAGGATCTTGAGGGTGTTTTGATCCCCCTTTCCGACGAACTGGATCGGAAGGTCATCGAGGTGCGGGATCAGACTGCTCTCCCACGCCGTCTTGGATGAGACATCAATCGCCAGAGAGAACTTCTTCTCCGAGACGTCGTCGGCCGACTCTTCGAGCTTGGTGTTGATCTGGCTGATTGTTTCCTTGCCCGAGAACTCCTCACGCAAAGAGCGATACGCCCGAGCAAGTTCGACCCGCTCCTTGGGATCGAGGTGGTCGTTGATGATTTGCTGCAGGTAGTAGTCCGCGCCGCCCTGGAGGCGAATGGACGACGCATCGATCAGTGAGGCCGAAGTCGGCACGCTGCGCGACGTAACCGGACTCCCCGAGAAGCTCAGCCACTCAACTGCGGCTACGGTCGCCGTCGGCGCGGACGCGAAGCTGGGCTTCGCTCTGGC
>JAEMRJ010000102.1 GCA_016463365.1 Thermoleophilaceae bacterium
GCATGGTCACGATGGAGCTCGCCGACCCGGACAGCGTGTACGAGCCCGAGCAGGCCGATGCTCCGCTTCACGTCGCGGTGCAGTACTTCGTTCCCGAGGAGAACGAGCTGGAGTTCATCGCCGCGATGACCGGGCTTGAGCGTGCCCGCCGGCGCACCGGTGCCTACGAGTGGAACCTCAACCGCCGAGCCGGCAGCGAGCGAGAAGGTACTTTCGTCGAGGAGTTCAGCGTCGCGTCCTGGGAGGAGTACAAGAATCAGGTCACCGCCCGCTGGACTGTGGCCGACAGCGGCGTCTACGAACGCGCGTTGGAACTGATCGAGGGCGAGCCGCTGGTGCGGCACTACTACAGGGTGGTTTGATGAATCAAGAGGATCCGAATCAGGGCTCGCAGCTTGACCCGCGGGCGGTGCCGGTTGCGATCGCATCGTTTGTGGTGATCGTGATCGGGATCCTCTCGACCTACGGGAACCTGACGATCGGCGCAGTCATCGTGCTGCTCGGGCTTTGCGGCGTGGTGTGGGTGGGGCGAATGGCAATGAAGCAGGCGTCCGGCGAGTGACTACTTAAGTGTCACCCCAATAGCGCCGATCAGAGCTGAGAAAGTCAGATGAAGCTCACCGATCCGATCAAGTCATCCACTGTCAACAGGCTCACTGTGAGGTTGGCGGTGCTGGGGGCGTGCGTGTTCGGTCTTGCCCTCGTGCTGATGCTGGCCGACCAGAAGCTGGCCAGACCGTTGTTGGTTGCGGGGCTCTTGATCTTCATGTGCGGGTACTGGATCGATTGGTACATCTCGCCGGACGTAGACCGTGACGAGCGTGCAATTGCTGCGAACGAAGCGGCAACTGAAGGGCAGCCGTTGGAGAGGGTCGGAACTCCGCGGTGGGCGTTCATCGCGCTCGGCCTCTGCGTCTTCGTTGGTTTTCCGCTCCTGGTGCTGCTCGATGAACTGGGAAGTTGAGATGTCCGATGACGCGCGGACACGGGTCTCTCGGCCCCGGTGCTCGGCCAACATTGTGTTCGCTCACTGGTTGGTGTTCTTCACGTTCAACCTTGTTTTTCTTGCGCTGTTCCTGAGCACCATCTTGGAGCCTGCGGACTACGAGACACCGGGCCTGTACTACGGCTTTTCGGCATTCTTCGGAATCGTCGCGTTCGCATGCCTGTTCCTGACTGCCCGGAGCGTTCGTGTGGCAGTCTGGATCGACGACGATCGGGTATGTGTTCGTAACTACGTCACCACGTACTCGGTCAAGGCGGCCGATGTGGTCGAGTTCTCCTATGGCTATCCCCAAGCGCGCATGCAGGGCTATGAGCAGGCCGGATCACTCAAGCTGAAAGACGGCTCCGTGAGACCGGTTGTCGCGATCAGCAGAGGAACCTGGCTGACGTCTGGTCCGATGCGATCGGGCGCCGCGCTTCTGGATGACCTGAATTCCGCCGTCCACGGCGAGGCGAGCGAGCGGCGGCACCTAGAATCCCCCGCAAATGCCAGAACTCACCTTTGACTCAAACGGTCTGATCCCGTGCATCGTCCAGGACGCCGACAGCGGCGCCGTGCTGACGCTTGCCTACATGAATGAGGAATCGCTCACGAAGACGAAGGAGACGGGGGAGACCTGGTTCTTCTCGCGCTCGCGCAATGAGCTCTGGCACAAGGGCGCGACAAGCGGCAACATCCAGAAGGTGCGCGAGCTGCGTTATGACTGCGACGGCGACGCGATCCTCGCGCTCGTCGAGCCGGCCGGTCCGGCCTGTCACACCGGAGAAACGACCTGTTTTTATCGCGGACTCGCAGGCGAACTGACGACGCAGCGCTTCGAGGCGCCGGGCGAGCTCACCAGCACGCTCAATGCGCGTCGCGCCGAAATGCCCGAGGGCTCCTACACAACTCAGCTTCTGAACGACCCGCCGTTCATCGCCGAGAAGGTCCTCGAAGAAGCCGAGGAAGTCACCCGCGCCGCACGCGAAGAGACCGACGACCGCGTCGCCAACGAGGCGGCGGATGTGATCTACCACCTCGCGGTACTGATGACCCAGCGCGGGCTCTCGCTCCAGGACGCCTTCGCGGTCCTGAACGAACGCGCCCGCTGACCGGGGCTGGTCAATGAGGATCGCGATCACCCACCACTCGCTCAAGGGCCTGGGCGGGACCGAAACCTACGTTTCGACAATCGGCGACGTGCTCCAGCGCGACGGCCATGAGGTCTGGCTCTATGCGCCCGAGCGCGGCAAGGGTTCTGAGCTTGCCGAAGAATTCGGTCTGCGGGTCGTCACAAGTGTCCATGATCTTCCCGCCGATCTCGATGTCGCGATTCCGCAGGACGCGCCGTCAACGCTCGACGTGCTCGCGGTCTACCCCGAGCTGCCGCAGATCTTCGTCTCGCACACTGAGCTCTTTGATGTGGGGCTGCCGCCGCAGGTGGTCGGTGCCCTGAAGGCGGTCGTGACGCTTTACGACCGCGCGCACAACAGGGTTCTTGCGCAGTCGATCCAGGTTCCGGTCGAACGGCTGCGCCAGCCGGTCGACATCGAGCGCTTCAAGCCGCTCTCGCAGCTCCCGGACAAGCCGCGCACCGCGCGGAGCTTCGGCAACTACTTGACGGGCGAGCGCCTGCGGGTCGTGGAGCGGGCATGCGAGCTTGCCGGAATCGAGTTCTCGCTCGGCGGCGCTTCCAGCGGAGAGCTTGAGCTGCGTCCCGAGTACCGGCTCAATGAGGTCGACATCGTGTTCGGCAAGGCAAAGGTGATTCACGAGGCGATGGGCTGCGGCCGCGCGGCATACGTGCTCGATCACAACGGAGCCGAAGGGTGGGTCACGGCCGAGAACTACGAGACGCTCGTCGCTGACAATTTCGGTGGGCGCACAGCGCCGCGCCCCTTCGACGCGGAATCGCTCGCCGCCGATCTCGGGAATTACGATCCGGCGATGGGACTTGTCAACCGGGACCTCATCGTCGCTCACCACGACGCGATCGCGCACACGGCGGGGTTGATGGAGATCGTGCGTCGCCACGTCGACGACCCGGGTCCGCGACCGGATCCGGCAAACGTCGCGGAGCTCGCGCAGCTCACGCGAATCGCTTGGAAACATCAGGGCGAGGCCTTCCAGCTGCGCAATCAGATCGAGGCCAAGAGCCTGCAGATGGGCGATGCGATGTGGCGCGCAGAGGTGGCTGAAGCTGAGCTGGCCGCAGCGAGGCAGGATGCCGAGAACATCAAGCGCGAGTACGAGCGCCGTGAGCGTACTCTCCCGACGCTCAAGCGGCTGATCAAGCAGGTGCTCAGAAAATGATCGCGTCCAAAATCCTGAGCTACAGCGACCGCGCCCTGAACCTCCTGGTCGGCGAGGATGTCGAGATCGCCGAATCGGCCTGGATCGGCGCAAACGTGGTCATCGAGGACGGCGTGACGATCGGCGAGAACGTTCAGATTCATCACGGCGCTCAGCTCGGCCTGAAACCTTCGCTTGGCGTGCGGTCTACGGCGTCTTCTGAGGGGATCGGACAACTGACGATCGGCGACGGTGCGGTTGTTCGCAACGGCGCGATGGTTTTTGCCGGTGCGCAGATCGGCGCGGGCACGATTCTCGGAGATCAGTCCCACGTGCGCGAGAGCGCGACGATCGGCGAGCGCTCGATCATCGGTCGCGGAAGCGCGGTCAGCAATCACGCCGTCGTCGGCGCCGACGTGCGGGTTCAGAGCATGGTCTGGATAACGAGCGGCGTGATCGTCGAGGACGACGTGTTCTTCGGCCCCGGAGCGATGACGATGAACGACGACTCGATGGGGCGCGGCGCCGGTCGCTCTGAACACGAGCCGCCCGTCTTCAGGCGCGGTTGCCGGATCGGCGGAGGCGTGCTCGTCACGCCCGGCGTGACTGTCGGCGAAGAGGCATTCGTGGCGGCCGGCGCGGTGCTCACCGCCGATGTCCCCGCAGGCGCTCGAGTTCGTGGCGTTCCCGCGCGCGTGTACGGTGAGGTCTCCGCATGACCACCACTCCTTCGCTCGAAAAAGCCCGCGCGCTCGCCCAGGGCGGCGCCACCGTCATACCGATCAGCGAGTCGTTCATCGAGGATGTCGAGACGCCCGTCTCTGCGTTCCTGAAACTGCGCGGCGACGGGCCGGCGTTCCTGTTGGAATCGGCCGAGCAGGGCAACCGCTTCGGCCGCTGGTCATTCATCGGCGTCAAGCCACGGGCGCTGATCGTCCTGAAGGACGGCGAACTGACGGTCGAAGGCGTCGCGACCGATTTCACCGACCCGTACCGCGCCGTCGCCGAAGACCTTGCCAAGTACGTTCCGGCTGAAGCGCCCGATCCCGATCTTCCGCCGTTCACCGGTGGTGCGGTGGGACTGTTCGGCTACGACCTCGTCCGTTACGTGGAGCCGGTGCTCGGCGAGCCCAACCCAGACCCCGTCGGCCTGCCGGACATGGCGCTGACGATCACGGGCGCGCTGGTCGCGTTCGACCACTTCAAGCACCGCCTGAGCGTGATCGCGAATGTCTTCATCGACGACGGCGAAGACATCGACGCGGCCTACGCCGCCGCGCAGCGGACGATCGCCGAGATCCGCGAGAAGCTCGCAGGCCCGGTGCCGCGCGCCGAGCGCCGCGAGGCGGCGACCGTGCCCGGCTTTGAATCGAACATCGGCGATGACGGCTACGCCAATGCCGTCGAGGCCGTCAAGGAGTACGTCCGCGCCGGCGACGCCTACCAGGTGGTCCCGAGCCAGCGCTGGAGCGGCGAGTGCCCGGTCGATCCCTTCAGCATCTATCGCGGGATCCGCGCCGTGAACCCGTCGCCGTACATGTACTTCCTCGAGTTCGACGATTTCCACATCGCCGGCGCATCGCCCGAGCCGCTGGTGAAGGTCACCGGCCGCCACGCCGAGTACCGGCCGATCGCCGGCACGCGACCGCGCGCCGAAGACCCGGCAGCAGACGCGGCGCTCGGCGAAGAGCTCCTGGCCGACGCCAAGGAAGTCGCAGAACACGTGATGCTCGTCGATCTCGGCCGCAACGACCTGGGGCAGGTCTGCGAGTTCGGCTCGGTGAAGGTCGACGACCTGATGCGCATCGAGACTTTCAGCCACGTGCTGCACATCGTCAGCTCGATCAGCGGGACGCTCAAAGAAGGCGAGTCGGCAATCGAGCTTCTGCGCAGCTGCCTGCCGGCTGGCACTCTGAGCGGCGCGCCCAAGGTCCGCGCCATGCAGATCATCGACGAGCTCGAACCGGTCAAGCGCGGCGCGTACGCGGGGGCTGTGGGTTACGTCGACTTCGGCGGCAACCTCGACACCTGCATCGTGATCCGCACGGTCGTGATCAAGGACGGCATCGCCCACGTGCAGGCCGGCGGCGGTATCGTCGCCGACTCCGACGCCGCCACCGAGGTCGCCGAGACGCACGCGAAGTCGCGCGCCGTATTCAAGGCGCTTGAGCTTGCCGCGGCACAGGAGGACTGGGCATGAAGGTTCTGATCATCGACAACTACGACTCCTTCACGTACAACCTCGTGCAGTATCTGGGCGAGCTTGGCGCGGAGATCGACGTCGTGCGCAACGACGCTGAGTCGATCGAGCAGCTCGTCGCCCGCAAGCCGGACCGCGTCGTGATCTCGCCCGGCCCCTGCACGCCCAACGAAGCCGGCGTCTCACTGGAAGCGATCAAGACCTTTGCCGAGGCCGGCACGCCGGTGCTGGGCGTTTGCCTTGGCCATCAGGCGCTCGGCCAGGTCTTCGGCGGCGAAGTCGTGCGCGGCACCCCGACCCACGGCAAGACGGCGCTCGTCGAGCACGACGGCAAAACGATCTACGGAGGGGTGGAGTCGCCGATCGAGGTCGCGCGCTACCACTCGCTCGTCGTCGCGCCGGAGAGCCTCCCGGACGTTCTGGAGGTCAGCGCCACCACGCAGGCCCCTGAGGGCGAAGTGATCATGGGCCTGCGCCACAAGACTCTGCCCGCCGAGGGCGTGCAGTTCCACCCGGAATCGATCCTTACAGGCACCGGTCTGGCACTGCTGTCCAACTTTTTACGTTCGTAGCAATTTCGTTACACATCGTTATGTGTATATTGATACACATGCGAACGAACATTGAAATAGATGATGAGTTGATGAGCGAGGCTCAGGCGTTGATCGGCGCAAAAACCAAGCGCGAAACAGTCGACCATGCGCTTCGCGAACTGGTCGCCAGGCAGAAGCGGCTGGGCATCCTCGAACTTCGGGGTCGTATCCGCTGGGAGGGCGATCTCGACGAGATGCGCCAGGGCCGCTTTTGATCGTCGTTGACACGAGCGTCTGGATCGACGTGATCAACGGCGCTGACACCCCCGCGGCGGCCGTTTGCGTGGACCTGATCGAGTCGGGACAGTCCGTGGCACTTACCGGCGTGATCGTCACCGAGATTCTCCAGGGGTTCAGCTCTGAGCGTGAAGCGGAGGTGGTCGGCGAAAAGCTTCGCGCGTTTCCGCTTCTCCACATGGATGACACCGCGGACTATGAGCTTGCAGCTCGTCTGTATCGGCTGGCTCGCGCGGCGGGCATCACGGTGCGAAACATGGCCGACTGCTTGATCGCGGCGCCTTGCGTGCGATCCGGTGTCCCGATTCTGCACTCGGACGCCGACTTCGACCGCCTGGCCACCTGCACCGCGCTGGAAATCTTTCCCGTCGGCTGAACTTTTCCCCGGTAACGTTCTCGCCTGACCATGAGTGACCAGCTCACGCCAAATCCAGTCCTGACCGAGGCGATCGACCGTGCCGCCGACAGCGAGGACCTCACGATCGACACTGCTGCCGCGGTGCTCGACGAGATCATGACCGGCCGCGTGGGCGAGGCGCAGACCGCAGCTTTCCTGATCGCTCTGCGCACGAAAGGCGAGACCGCCGGTGAGCTCGCCGGCCTGGCCCGCACGATGCGCCACCACGCGCTTCCGGTCAACACGGGCCGTGACGACCTCGTTGACACCGCAGGCACCGGCGGCGGAACCCCGACCTTCAACGTCTCGACCACCGCCGCGTTTGTCGCCTGCGGAGCCGGCTGCGCGGTCGCCAAACACGGCAACCGCTCGGCGACCAGCAAGAGCGGCAGCGCCGATCTGCTCGAGGCGCTCGGCGCCAACATCGAGCTCCGGCCCGAAGCCGTCGCCACGTTGATTGACGAAGTCGGCTTCGGATTCATGTTTGCGCCGCTCTACCACGAGGCCACCAAGTACGTCGTCCCGGTGCGCAAGGCGCTTGCGGTGCGCACCGTCTTCAACTTTCTCGGTCCGCTGACCAACCCTGCCGGCGCGGGGCACCAGCTGATCGGCGTCTCCGATCCACGCTTTCAGGACGTCATCGCCGAAGCCCTCGCAGAGCTCGGCACTGACCACTCGATGGTCGTGCACGGCATGGACCGGCTGGACGAACTTTCTGCCACACACGCCACGCGCGTGACTGAGATCCGCGGCAGTGAAATCACCACGCACGAGGTCACGCCCGAGGATCTCGGCCTCGAATCGGTCGAACCGGGGCGCTTCTCGGCAGGCACGCCCGACCAGAACGCCGCAACGACCAGAGCGGTTCTCAGTGGTTCCGACGGACCTGACCGTACGCTTACGATCATCAACGCGGCTGCAGCGATCTACGTGGGCGGCAAGGCAGACTCTCTCGCGGCGGGAGTGCAAGCGGCCACGCAATCGATTGACAGCGGCGCAGCACATGACAAACTGAAACAGTTCGTGGAGCAGTCTCAGCTCCTGGCAGAACAGAGGAACGCATAACCACTTTGGGCAGCAGGATCGAAAATCTCATTTCCGTCACGCGCGATGAACTGGCCTCGCGCAAGCGCACCGTGCCCGTCAGCGACCTCGAGCAGCAGATCGCGGCATCGAGCCGCGAGGGCAAGCCCTTCAACGAGGCGCTCGTGCGCCCAGGTCTTTCGGTGATCGCCGAGCACAAGCGTCGCTCGCCGAGCGTCGGCGAAATCCGCGCGGGATCGACCGTGACCGAGATCGTCCAGGCCTATGAACGCGGAGGCGCAGCGGCGCTTTCCGTGCTGACCGACGAGAAGAATTTCGGCGGAACGATTGCCGACCTTGACGAGGCCCGCGCTGCCAGCGGCCTGCCGATCCTCGCCAAGAACTTCCACATCGATCCGTACCAGCTCTATGAATCGGCCGCACACGGCGCCGACGCGATC